>JAVJRG010000001.1 GCA_040218535.1 Lacipirellulaceae bacterium
AGTGCATTGGATTACCAGACCCCAGCGGCATTCGCCGCCAGCAGGCTTGCTTCCGTTCGGCCTACGGCCTCACTCCAGCAAGCCTGCTGCAGTAACCCCGATTCTCTCACTTAGGCTGGTACTGAAAACGGGGGAAGGTCAAAAGCGACATTCAAACCTCCAACGAATCCCGTATGGTGGCATCCCGTCATTGACCGGGGGCCAAAGAGCTGCTTATGTGACTCGCGTAGCTTGCCTCAAGAGGCTAAACTATTTGACTCCTGTCTCGGCGAATGCATTAGTGATATCACCAGTAAAGCGTCTGTCGAGGTAGGTTTCCATGAACGATTCTCCCGCCGAAAATTTCCATTCACTTCTCAAGAAGTTCGATCAAGGCATGCTTGTCACGCGATCTGCGGATGGCCAGATCCGCAGTCGCCCGATGCAGATTGCCGGTTGCGACGCAGACTCGGATCTTTGGTTCGTAACAACGAAGGAGACGGGTAAAGTTACCGACATCGACAATGACAGTCACGTTTGTGTTGCTCTCCGTGATGGTCGGACCTTCCTTTCGCTCAGCGGAAAAGCACGTGTTGTTACTGATCAGACCAAGCTCGACGAGTTGTGGAGCGAAGCCTGGCGTGTCTGGTTTCCCGATGGTAAGGAGGATCCCAACTTAGTACTTATTCATATTGATGCGACCGAGGGCGAGTATTGGGACCAGTCGGGACTTAAAGGATTAAAATATCTTTTCAAAGCTGGCAAAGCCTATCTGGCTGGCCAACGCCCAGAGCTAGACGAAGAGTCACACAGCAAGGTGCAGCTCTAGCAAGGAGCATATAGGCGGCAAGTCTCCCTGACCGTGGTATCTACCGTCATCCGCGTTCCCTACACTCACCACTTCCATCTAGTGACGCACCAGAGTTGCTGATTTCCATAGACAGAGCGGTTCGAAATGACTGAAGAACTACAGCAAATCGACGCACTCCAGTCTCAAGACTGGCAGTTACTTCACGATGCAGTTCGTTACCTGGAATCCTCAAGTTGGGCGGACAAGTTGGCGTCCACTTTGGGAGTGCCCGTCGAGACCCTGATGGGACGACTTCCAAGCCCGCTGAGGAAGCGACTGGAAGGAACGATTGAAGGTGTCTTGAGCCGTGCTTACGATATCGCCTTAGCGACACACGGCACCGGAGGCGACGACTCAACCTCGAATGTTGGACACAAACTGCTAGCCCTGAGTCTGGGAGCAGCAGGTGGCTTCTTTGGTACGGCTGCTTTGCTGGTTGAGATTCCCGCGACGACGGTTGTTATGCTGCGTTCAATAGCCGACATTGCCGCGAGTCGCGGCGAAGACCTGAGCACTGAAGAAGCCCGCATGGCTTGCCTTGAGGTCTTCGCGTTGGGCTCAGGTCAAGCCGATGAAGAACGCATCGCCGAGGAGTCGATGTTTCGAAGCAGCTATTTCGCCACTCGAGCCATGCTGGCCCAGCAAGTGACAATCGCAGTGCGTTCACTAGCCGCAGGGGGTTCACTAGAAACGAGTTCGCTGCTAGCGAAACTCATCGCTCGAATCGCTCCGCGGTTCGGGGTGGTTGTCTCACAAAAAGCAGCCGCACAAGCAGTGCCAATCCTTGGCGCGATTGGTGGAGGCACGGTGAATACGCTGTTTATAGACCACTACCAAAAGACCGCTGAGGCGCATTTCTCCGTACGAAAGTTACAGAGAAAGTATGGCAAAATTGTTATACAACAAGCCTACGAACATATCGCCACTGCCATTGAGCGTAACTGACAGATGAACAATAGTCTCTTCACTATGAAGCTCATAGCCGTCCAGTCAGCAGCAGCACGATTAAGATGAGCAGGATGACACCACCTAGACCGCCTAGGGCAACATTCTTAATAACTGCTGCCAGAATTAGTATTACAAGCACAGTGCCTAGCAAGCCATATCGCATTTTGATTATCCCATCATGAAAAGAGTTAGTAGTAGGTCATAGACGCTATCTTAGTCACATGAAGACCGCCTACCAAGCAATTAGGCAATTGCCTAAGTCTCAGTAGGCGGCCTTAGGGCACGACCTCTTGTCGAAGCCTCTTCCGTGGCCTTTCAGAGCCTACTTCTCCGAATCGTTTTGCTCGCCATCATAGCGATCGTATCGTTCTAACGTAGCATAGCTGCGATCGTTACGATTTTTCCACTTCTGATCAGCCATGTTTGGCCAGTTGTCCGTGTCGAAACCTTCCGCGTTTTCGAACTGCTGCTTCGTCGCATTCAATGTTGCTGTCACTTCCTTACCTTCCTTCATGCGGAAGTTAAAAGCATCGAACGGGACTGCGAAAAGTCCATCTCCAATGCCAAGCGTGCCTCCAGCTTCTAGAGCCACGTAGAGCGCTTTTCCACGACGAGCACCAAACACCAAGTCATTGATTTCGCCAACAGTTTCATCATTGCCGTTTCCAATGTTTAGGCCCATGAGCTGGCTGACGCGATAGACACCGCGTCCAGATTTTTGTCGATAAGCTTCTTCCTCGAGCTTTCTTCGCTCTGTGCGATCGCGATCTTCACGACGCTTGTCACCTCGTCGATTCTCTTGGCGAACGTTTTGGAAAGTGTCGGAGTGTTTCGTGCGCCATTGACGATCAGCCATGTTGGGCCAGTTGTCTTGGTCGAAACCTTCGACATTCTCGAAGTCTTCTTCTTGCACATTGAGGGTACCAATCCACTCGTTGTCTTTATTCTTGCTCCAGCGGAACGCATCGAGCGGAATGGCGAAGAGTTTGTCGCCAATGCCTAGGAACCCACCAGCCGACAGGGCAACGTATTTCACTTTCCCCGTGGCATCATCCAAAACGAGATCGTTGATTTCGCCAACGGTTTCATCTTCGTCATTGGTGATGTTCAAACCGACCAACTGACTCGCCCTAACGGGCTCTCCTTCGCTAAGCTTCATGTCTCTGTTGCCTGCACGTTCAGCATTCGCAGCTGGTTGTGCTGACGCAACTGTTGTCGCGGCTAGCAAGCAGCACGAAGCCCCTGTGATCAATAGACTTCTCATCTTCATTTCTCCAAACTTCGGCAGGGCAATAAATAGTTAGATTGAGCAGCGGCCCGTATGCACGCTCAATCCAGTTTCCAGCAGATACTGCTGGATTTCGCCCGACCTGATACCTCCCTCACGCAGCCTCCTCTACTCCGCAAATTGCACGACCCCGAATTGAATCAGCGCATAAAAAAAGCCTGTTTCTTTTCCCACAGGAAGAAACAGGCTGCGTAGCCTACCTGAAACCGCGACCGCTCTGTCGAGGCTCAGAAGTGTGACACGTTATGCCGCACTGCACTTACCGTAGCGGATTAGATATCATTGTCAAGGAAAATCCCAAGAATCGAGTTTCGAATTGATATTGAATGATAGTCAGCCCCATTCTCGCTCGTCTTGATCGCTCTGCCTCCTACTTTCGAGGAAAAGGCAATCGCATAATTGACGTTGAAGTCTAGGAGCGTTAGAAACGAGACTGTCAGGCATAAGTCCTCTCGGTGAAGCATCTGCGGCTGAAGCTTCTACAATTCGGCCCACTCATCTATTCGAAGGAGTACTAGACATGTCTGCCACGTCAAACTTGACCGAAGAAACGGTCGAACACCTTCAACAGTTGATTCAGGTCAACATCGATAGTCGTGAAGGCTTTGAGGAAGCGGCCGAAGCGATTGACGATCCTAAAGTACAGAAGCTGTTCCGTCGACTTGAGTCGGAAAGAGCGGCAAACGTCGAAGAATTGAAGCAGATCGTTGAATTTAGCGGCGTCGAGGCGGAGGATGATGGCTCAATCATGGCTGCTGTCCATCGTTGCTGGCTGGAGGCGCGTGCCGCGCTAAACGGGGGTGACGCCCACGTCGTACTGTGCGAGGCGGAAAAGGGAGAGGACAAGATTAAGGAGCAATACGAAGAATGCCTCAAGGACAATCCTGGTTCAGCCGTAAGCGACGTGCTGCATGCTCAGTACGCCAAGGTTAAGGCGGGGCACGACGAAGTGCGTGACTTGCGAGATGCTTACGCTGAGAAATAGTGCCGTCTGATTGGGGGAATGATGGTGAAGACTGGTCTGCCGTTGCGGTCGAAACGCTGGCAGGCCAGCTTTTCCTATGAGCAATTGAGTTTTTGCTGTGATAGTTAGAAATGTCGAAGAGGGTTGGGAAATCATATTTCAGGGCTCGCACGGCTTGCTCGCTGGCCAGTTTGCACGACGTATGATTGCAGCCAAGGAGATCAAGTTCCCTCTGGAAACCCTGTCTTCGATTATTGAGCATGACGATCTCAAAGAAGAGTTTGGTGACGATACCTACGTGACCGATGCGGGTGCTCCGAAAGATTTCACACTGTTTGAATTCTCAGCGAACGAACGGTATCAGGAGTCTCGCCGTCGTATCGAACACGCCTACCGGAAGCATCGGTGGATGGGACTACTAATCTCGAAGCATGTAGAATTTCTCTACGAGGGCGAGGAAACCGCTAAACGGCTAACCGATCTGATCGAAGAAGAGAAACAGCATCGTGAGAAAGTGCTGAAGCAGCTTGGAATCGATTGCGAAGTACTCGACACGGCCTACGAATTGCTTAGATGGTGCGATCGCTGCTCGCTGATACTCTGTCGAGAAAATCTCCCGGCCATGGAGCGTCGACTGGAGATCATGACTGATAGGTCAGATACCCGCTTCGAGATCTGGAAGTGCGAATCAGACTACGTGCATGTGGAACCTTGGCCCTTCGATTGCGAAGATTTCGAGGTTGCTGTCGAAGTTCATTCGGTCAAAAGATTGAGTTACAGCAGCGACAAGCAGCTGGAAAGTGACTTGGCAGAAGGGCAGACTGAGCTTCGCCGTTGGACCTTCACCAATGAGGGCTGTTAGAGGAGGTACCCTAAAGCTTATCAAGCTCAGCGGCTGTAATCACAGCTTCAGCCACGGCAACCATCTTCATGCGTTTCGTCGTTGAAAGCTTCTGTAGCCTCCTGAATGCTTCAGATTCGTCGATGTCTTGAGAACTCATAAGGATGCCTTTGGCACGCTCGATGACTTTTCGAGCCGCCATCGCATCTTTTAGGACTTCGACTTCTTTGTGGAGTTCTTCGAATTGTTTAAAACGCTCAACAACGAGGTAAATTGTTGGCTTGAGTTGCTCTTCATCAATCGGCTCAACCAGATAAGCCATCACGTGATCTTTCAGTGCCTCCTCGACGTTCAGCAACGATGATTGCGGGGTCACAATGATGCCAGGCGTTGGGTCCTTCTCACTGATTTCGATCAAGGTATCAACGGTATCACCGTCTTCGAGGTCGATTCCGCTAATGATCAAGTCTGGCGCTCTATCGAGGCAAGTCTCGAGCAGCGCTTGATTGCTGTTGCAAACAATACGGACTCGATGCCCCAGTTCTCCGACACCATTGCAAAGCGTATTACGGGTTTCCTCGCTGCAATGGGCGATCACCACATCAAGATTAGTGGGTAATTGAACTTCGCTCATTTATGTTTGTATCTCTATGGACAAATATCGAAGTGAGCTACTGCCTGCCGAGAGAGGGCCAAGTCCGCGGTAACAGGATAATGTTTGACAACATTCATTCCTACCGTTAACATCAGGGCAGTTTGGTAGTTGGTCTCCCTTAGTGAGTCCTCCAAACGGGGATCTCTGATCAGCTCCCGCATCCGGCCAACGATAGCCCGGTCACGACCTTTGCGTGATCGGGCTTTTTTTGTGCGGCGGTCCCAACCACGCCTTTTTCTCGCTAGCGAGATCGCCGGATCTATGACTGCCCTCGACCGAAGACCTATCGAAAGGAGCGAGCTGTTAGCAACCTGTCGTGAAAGTGCTTACGAGCTGTTTGACGCGGAGTGCCGTTTAGATGAAATGCTTGGCGACGGTTATTTCCAGACAAAGCATCGCGGGTTCGCAGCCTTGATCAAAAGATTTCAGGCCGAAGGACAAGAGCGAATCGCTCGGTTTGAGCGTGTTTTCACTCGGCTCGACACACCGCCTCGTCGACACATAAGCCGTAGCGTCGTTGCGATAGTTGCCGCCGGAGAGATCCGTGCAGATCAGACACACAAAGAAAGACTTCGAGACTTAGCACTACTAGAAGTTTTACTGAGGATAAAGCACTACAGTGTTGCAGGTTACGATCTTCTGATAGGAATGGCGGATACACTTAAGAAAAGTGAGACTTCGCGTTTGCTAATTAAAAGCTATGAGGAAGAAGTCTTAGCCATCGACGCAATCATGAGTCTGGGGGAGGTCAGCTTCTACGGGGAGCTAGCTGTTGTGGGGCAGCTTGAAGAAACTCGTACACGAACCATATCTACAGAAAATCAGTCACAAGAAAAGGCGTCGGAGAAAAACAGTGAGTGAAGCAAGCACAATCATCAATCGAGAGTTGGCACCGCTGGGAAGTACAGTCGTTGAAGAGGGCGTCACGTTCCATGTCTGGGCTCCGCATGCTGAGGCCGTGTCTGTCATTGGGGACTTTAACAACTGGCAAGAAGGTGCGACACCAATGCACCGCACTGACAGAGATAGCTGGCAGTGTCTGGTCGAGGACGCAGAGATCGGGCAAGAGTACCGTTACTTGATCCACAACGGTACACAGAAGCTCAGCCGTATCGACCCCTATGCTAGAGAAGTCACAAATTCCGTTGGGAATGGGGTGATTTCCGATACATCGTTCGATTGGGGGGACGACGATTTCGAGCTTCCAACGTTGAACGAGTTAGTCATCTACGAGATGCACGTCGGCACATTCAACAGGCCTGCCGATGAAGATGTCGGTGAATTTGAGGATGTTGAAGCCAAGCTTCAGTACTTAGCAGGGCTCGGCGTCAATGCGATCCAGATCATGCCCTCGGCGGAATTCGCTGGCGATATTTCATGGGGTTATAATCCGGCCCATATTTTCGCCGTCGAAAGTGCCTACGGCGGTCCTCGTGCGCTAAAGCAATTAGTCAAGAGTGCTCACCAGCATGGCATCGGCGTCATCATGGACGTTGTTTATAACCACTTTGGACCGAGCGATCTCGACCTCTGGCAGTTCGATGGATGGGGTGAAAATGGAAAGGGGGGAATCTACTTCTACAACGACTGGCGATCAACAACCCCCTGGGGTGACACCCGGCCCGATTACGGACGCGGAGAAGTTCGGCAGTTTATCTACAACAATGCCATGATGTGGATGGATGAATTTCACATGGACGGGCTTCGCTATGACATGACGCTCTATATGCGATCCGTCGATGGTGATGAGTCGAGGTCCATTCCTGAAGGCTGGTCGCTGGCCCAGTGGGTCAATCGCGACATCCATCGCAAGCATCCACGCGCGATTACCATCGCTGAAGACCTCCGCAATAACGACGGCATTACCAAGCCAGAGGAGCATGGCGGTGCGAATTTTAGTTCGCAATGGGATGCCAAGTTTGTGCATCCGATCCGAGCTGTCGTCAGCACGCCTAATGACGCGGAACGATCGATGCACGCCGTCAAGGATGCCCTCTGCTATCGTTATAACCTGGATGCATTCGAGCGTGTCATCTACAGCGAATCGCACGACGAGGTCGCTAATGGTAAAAAACGTGTTCCCTCGGAAATAGATGAGGCTGACCCGGATAGTTGGTTTGCACAGAAGCGATCTACTTTAGCAGCAGCCCTCGTATTCACCGCTCCTGGGATTCCAATGATTTTTCAAGGACAGGAGTTCCTCCGTGGTAATTGGTTTGACGATTCAAATCCAATCGATTGGACAGAGGAGCAAGAATGTCAGGGCATCGTCGGTATGTACCGAGAACTGATTAAGCTGCGCCTTAATCGGGAAGGTAAGACTGCCGGGCTTACAGGCCAACGCATAGAAGTGCATCACGTGAACGATGCCGAAAAACTCATTGCATTTCGTCGCTGGAAAGATGGTGGACACGGTGACGACACGGTCATCATCGCTAATTTCTCAAACCGCGGTTGGGAAGATTACCGCGTAGGGTTTGTGCGTCCAGGCGAGTGGCGACTGCTGTTCGACAGTAACGCCCAAGTTTACAGCGAGGACTTTGAAGCGTTCCCCACACATAATGTTCAGTCCGACGAGGGGAAGTGGGATGGGCTCGCGTATAATGGTTCGTTCAGCATCGCTCCATATAGTGTTCTCATCTACGGCCAGTAATCTTTTCGCTTCCAAGGAGTCGCTCAGCATGTCGCAGAAGAAATACAAAATCGCCGAGTCCCCAGGCACCGGGCAATTCGTTTGTCAAAAGTGTGGTGTGTTTAGAGTTACGGTTACTGGTCCGCGTGATCAGCTACCTCCCTGCGAAAAGTGCGGACACGACAGTGACGTTACTTACCGAGCTTACGAAACCAGCCAAAGCAGTTAAGGAGACTAACCGTCGCCAACACTGCCCGGAACAAAGGTTCTCTGAATGATCCTATTTAAGGAAAATCGAACGGTAACGCACTCCTCTTTGAGTCCAATCGAGACACTCACTGGCCTTCCAAGTGTGAAAGGACCCGCTGAGAACGTTCTGGGCACCATTGGCGACACACCACTGATTCGCCTTAAAAGATATCTGCAAGACGCCTCAGTTGAGCTGCACGCAAAGGTCGAATATGCCAATCCGGGCAGCAGCGCGAAGGATCGCCCCGCCTTCTACATGTTGCGTAAAGCGATTGAGAAGGGTGATGTCACCGCATCGTCCACCATCGTGGAAAGTTCATCGGGCAACATGGGCATTGGATTAGCTCAAGCCTGTTGCTATTACGGGCTGCCATTCATTTGCGTTGTCGATCCACGTGCACAGGAACACAATCTGGCGATTATGCGTGCTTATGGAACTCGTATCGAGCTCGTGAAACAACCTGACGCAGATACGGGTGACTTCCTTGTGGCACGCGTCAATCGAGTACGCCAGTTGTTGCAATCGATTCCCAATGCCTACTGGCCAGACCAATATGCCAACCGTGCTAATCCAACATCGCATGCCCGCGGAACAATTAGAGAAATTTTTTCCGCATTGGACGGTCGACTCGACTATCTTTTTGTTGCTACCAGTAGCACAGGAACTGCATCAGGTTGCCAACACTTTCTCAAAGAAATAGGGAGCTCTGCGAAAGTTGTGGCAGTCGACGCGGCTGGGAGCGTATTATTCGGTGGTCTTCCTGGAGAACGGCTAATTCCCGGAATGGGCGCTGGCCGGGTATCGGAACTGGCAGCTGCGGCAAAGTTTGACGAGGTCACCCGAGTGACCGATCTCGACTGTGTCGTTGGTTGTCGGAAGCTTGTTCAGCGTGAGGCGATTCTAGCAGGTGGTTCAGCCGGGGGGGTCTTGGCTGCCATCGAGCAACGGGTTGACGCACTTGCCGGATCGACTTGCGTAGCCATTCTTCACGATTCGGGGCGAAGCTATCTCGATACCGTTTACAGTGATTCCTGGGTTGAGGCCACTCTCGGCTGTGCACCAGAAAACCTCGCCAGCTTGATCGCTGGGTATAAACCAGAAATGGTGAGTGTAGCGTGGTAAAACCAAACCAGAATTCAACTCGTGCAATTAGGAAACTGCGCGTCGATAGCAGCGATACAATGCGTTTGGCGATCGTGGGTTTCGGTCCTAAAGGGCTATTTTGCCTAGAGAGTCTAGCTGCTGAATTGGCAGAGTCGGAGGCAACGCCGCGAGTTCTCATTGACGTCTATGAGCCACATACATATCCAGGGGCAGGCGTTGTCTATGATCCGACCCAACCAGCCTATCTGTTGATGAACTACGCGGCTAAGTATGTGAACGCTTGGTCCAAAACTGAACGTGATAAGCCAGGCAAACTTTCGCTCGTCGAATGGCTAGCAGTCTTTAGGCCTGAGTACGCTTGCGCGGAGAAATTCATACCTCGAGCTACCGTTGGAGAGTACCTAACTTGGTGCTTGCAACAAATCCTCCTCAAATCACCATCACCAGTAACGGTACGATTTCTTCGGTCGCGAGTCACCTCAGTGAGCAGGCAATCGGCTTGGTCTATCAAATCGGTTGCTGAAGCTTCAGGGAGTATTTCGCATTTTAGCTATGATTCTGTCTTGCTGACCACGGGGCACGGTCACCTTTCTGGAGTGGAAAAAGCTGGCGGAATGCTTCGTGTTTATCCGACGGACGACTGGTTAAGCGAAGCTCGTATCAAACCAGCTAGCCGAGTGCGAATTCGAGGATTTGCTCTTACATGGATTGACGCAACACTTGCTCTTACAGAAGGTCGGGGCGGTAGCTTCACACGGGGCGGACTGGACGAGTTAAAATATCATGCTTCAGGATTAGAGCCCGCCATTATCGCACCGTATTCGCGAACTGGCATTCCGACTCTTGCCAAGACCGACGAAACGTGCTGGTCACCGACAACCAAATTGTCCGAGGTCTGGACTTCAGCATCTAGTATTCTTAGCCAGCTGGATAAAGACACTATTACGACGGCTGCCATCAAAAATATCGTTCTTAACGCGGCAACTGAAGCTTGCTCAATCTTGAAAGGTCAAAAAAGTTTAAAACGCCGGACTCTGATTTACTTTGAAAACTCTTTTCGTCCGGTTGCTCTTAAACATCGTGCCGCACGGGCAGTCGGCGATATGCGACGAGCGGTCGAGATCGCCAAGGGGCATCGCGAGCCGGATCCGTTGTGGAGCGTAGGTGAAGCGTGGCGGAAGCTCTATCCGTCAATCGTTGAAGCAGTCAGCCACGGTAGCTTGCCAGCAGAGCAGTGGCCAGCGTTCCGGGAACTAGCTGTCACTATGGAGCGAATCGCTTTCGGACCTCCCGCAATTAACGTCGAGAAAATGCTCGCTCTACAAGAATGCGACCTACTCAATCTCAATCGACTATCACCGCATTTTATCAGCAAGAATAGTAAGGCTTGGATCGAGCTTGATGCAACTATTCCCTCGCCTCACACCGCCCAGAGCGAAGGACCACTCGCTGAGCTTGCTCATGAAGGGCATTTGCGGTTTGCGAGTGGGGCGAAAGGCGTCGAGATAACGCCTGAAGGCCAATGTCTGAGCAACACAGGAGCCCCAACGAAAGGGCTGTACTGTATTGGACGGCCAACCGAAGGCTGGGTTCTCGGTAACGATACACTAAGCCGCACACTGCATGGTCATCCCGAGCAGTGGGCCAAATCCTGGGCTCAATTAATGCTGCGAGAAGTAAAGCTACGGCCGGATTTGGATAATGGATGCTATACGATGAGCCAAGGTAGCTTACAGCATGCCAACTAAGCAACTTAAAGGAAAACGACGTGCGAAAGAAGCAGGCCTACTCTACGTCAACAGCTTCGATAAAGGCTTAAGCCGACGGCGTTGCGGTAATGGTTTCACCTACTTGACGACCACAGGCAAAACAGTCGCTTCAGAGAGAACACGTGAGCGGATTCAAAGTTTAGCCATACCGCCCGCCTGGGAAGAAGTTTGGATCTGCCCAAAGATGAATGGGCATATTCTTGCTCGCGGCGTCGATGATCAAGGGCGTCCTCAATACATTTACCACGAGCGTTGGCAAGCAATCAGCTCAGCAACAAAGTTTGACCGAATGCATTTGATGGCTGAATTGTTACCGCGGATACGTCGGCGAGTCAGGAAAGACCTCACAGCCAAAGCGTTGTCTAGAGAACGGGTACTTGCAGCCGTGGTAAGGCTTCTCGACAAGGCTCATTTGCGTGTCGGCAATGAGCGATACACCCAAGAGCGAGGCAGTCGGGGGGCAACAACACTTGCTTCAAATCATGTTGAGATCGAGGAGTTCAGCGTATCGCTCGACTTTCCTGCGAAGAGTGGCAAACAGAGAAGCGTCGAATTCTCCGACAAGAAGATAGCAAAGGTTGTCCAGCAATGTGAGGAGCTCGATGGCCAGTATCTATTCTGCTATCGCGATCGTGAGGGAGAACTGCGCTCCGTCGAATCGACTCAGGTAAATGAGTACCTTAAGGAGGTGACTGACGAAGCAGTCACAGCGAAGGACTTCCGAACTTGGTCGGGAAGTGTTATCGCTCTCTCACAATTGAAAGAAGTAGAGAAAGACTTGACGACGACCGAGTTGAAAAAGGCAATCAATCAAGCTGTCGCTACGGCCGCTGACGAACTTGGTAATACCAAAGCTGTATGCCGCAGTAGCTATATTCACCCTGGGCTCCTTTCCACGGCAGAAGCGGGTCAGTTTTATGATTTGCTGGACAAAGTCGGTTCAGTAAAATCGAAGCCGAAAGCAGAGTTGACTCAAGATGAGGATCTGTTCCGAAGAGTTCTGCCGCATTTAGAATTCAACTAATGCCATGGCTTGCTAGGCAAAAATCAGCGTCTGATTCACAATCATGAGTGAACCTCAATCAATTGTGTGGTGGATCAAGAAAGACTTCCGCCTGGGCGATAATCCGGCTCTGGCGTATGCGTTGGGAATGGGGCAACCGGTGATACCGGTTTTCATCTTCGAGCCGTCTGCCCTCAAGGCTCCGGAAACTTCGGCGTTTCACGTTGCGGCTTGGCTCGATGGACTGAAGGAACTGAGAGCGAAGCTGCGTGAATGCGGTGGCGACCTCGTCCTGCTCCGAGGCGAAGTCGTCGAGGTCCTCAAGAAACTGCACAGGCTTGTCAACATCTCGGAACTCGTGAGTCATGAGGAGATTGGAAGCGACCGCACCTACCAACGTGACTGTGACGTGTCTCTCTGGTGCCGCGAACAGGGGGTCACGTGGTATGAACCGATGCAAACGGCCGTCTTTCGCAGGCTGAAGGACCGCGATCGAAGATCTCAGCGGTGGCGTGAATGGATGGACGACGGACCCTTGCCAGTCCCCAGCGAAAAAGCCCTAGGATTGATATCGGTACCCCCGAAGGTGATGAAGCTTCGAGACAGTGCCTGTCGTCGACCCTCTCTAGCGGCGTTTGGTTTCAAGCTTACTGCCTCGCAGCAACGCTACAGGCAGCGTGTGACAGAAAGTCATGCACGCGAGACTATGGATGACTTCTTGCACGCTCGTGGGCTCGCCTACAGCGGAGGGATCAGCTCACCGAACACCGCCTTTGATGCAAGCTCTCGATTGTCCGTGCATCTGGCTTGGGGAACCATCACTGGCCGCGAAGTCTACGCAGCCAATGAAAAACGCATGGCCGAGTTGAAATCTTGGGACCACCCAGACGCAGGCAAGTGGAGACGATCGCTCAACGCTTTCCGCTCGCGGTTGCACTGGCGAGATCACTTTATCCAGCGGCTTGAGACTGAACCGACGCTTGAGTTCCATCCAATAAACCGAGCCTACGAGAAACTTACCTTTTCAAAGGAAAAGAAGCGGCTCGCCCGTTGGTGTCATGGTGAGACCGGCTTTCCTTTAGTTGATGCGTGCATTCGTTGCGCCCAGACGACCGGTTTTCTAAATTTTCGCATGCGGTGCATGATCACCTCAGTGGCCTGCCACGCACTCAGACTAAACTGGCAACAGATCATGTGGCCGATGGCTCGCTGGTGGGCCGACTACGAGCCAGGAATTCACCTCGCTCAGCTTCAGATGCAGGCTGGCGTTGTAGGAATTAATTCACTTCGGACCTACAACCCAGCCAAACAGATCGCTGATCACGACCCGCGTGCTAAGTTCATCAAACGCTGGATTCCCGAACTGCGCGGCGTAAATCCCGCAAAGATCATCGCTCATCAGGATGATCCGATGAAGAACTACCATTCGCCAGTCGTCAATTGGAAAGCAAGCACGAGCGAAATGCGAGCCGACTACTATGCGATTCGCCGTGATCCCAAAACCAAAGAGCTAGCCGAGCGAGTTTTGCAAGAGCATGGTTCTCGGAAACCTCCCAACTCACGCCGTCGGAAGAAATCGAGCAGGTGAGCTCTCGAAGTCCATGAAGTTACCTTCCAAAGATCTTCGACGAAGGACACGCCGACTTAACAAGCGACACCTGCGGCGTGATCGTAAGTATGTGCTCTGCTGGATTCAGCAGTCTTTGCGAGGTTACGACAACCCAGCACTCGATGTCGCCATTGCGATCGGAAACGAGCAAAAATTGCCCGTGGTCGTCTATCATGGCCTCGACAATCGTTATCCTTACGCCTCTCATCGGTTTCATCGCTTTATTTTGGAAGCTTCTCAGAGCTTCGAAAGCGATCTGAAGAAACGCCGACTACGTTTCTGTCGTTACGTTCGCAGACCAGCCAAGGTCGAACCAGTACTCGTCTACCGATTGGCTGAGGATGCCGCATGTCTTGTTACCGATGATGTGCCAACTTTTGTCGCTCGCCGCCAAGCCGAGAGTGTAGCGAGAAAAATACCTCTTGCCATGTTTACTGTCGATGCTGCTTGCGCCGTGCCAATGAGCCTGATCTCACCAAAGGTCACGACAACGAAAGGCTTCCGTGCTGCTCACAAGCCACTACGCGAACCTGCCCTTGAAGCCGCGTGCGACTTAAAGCCGGAAGTTCGTAAGTTCACGGGCAAGCTTTGCTTCGAGCATGATGCGATTGAGAGCTTTTCGTCGCGTCGTTTGGATACGCTTATTAAGCGTTGCGAAGTAGATACGGATTTGCCGCCAGCACCGTGGTTCCCGGGTAGCCGGAAAGCAGCCATCCAGCGACTTGAGTACGCGCTTGAGAACATCATTCCACGTTACAAATGGACTCGCAACAATCCCGCACTTGTGGACTCGACCACCAGGCTCTCGCCCTATATGCACTTTGGCGTCCTCGGCTCCAGGGAGGTCGCTCGGGCAGTCCAGCGGGCTGAATTGCACTCGGCGGCACGCTGGAAATTCCTTGACGAGCTTCTCACTTGGCGAGAGTATCACTACCACCTTTGTCGCCACAGCAAAGCCCCTGCGAGCTACGATCGCATTCCCAACTGGGCCCGCGAATCACTTGAAATACATGCAGACGATCCTCGAGAAAAACTGTACTCAATCGCGGAACTTCTTCACGGTCATACTGACGACGAGGTTTGGAATGTTGCACAGCGACAATTTCTTCTCGACGGCTGGATGCATAACAACCTCCGAATGTATTGGGTGAAGCAACTGATCAAATGGCTTCCGACTCCTCAGGAAGCTTGGCAGGTGGCCTGCTACTTTAATGATCGCCTAAGTCTGGACGGACGTGATCCGGCCACCTACGGAGGAATTCTCTGGGGTTTTGGCCTCAGTCGACGCGGCTACCGCGAGGTACCAATCTACGGCTGGGTGCCCACAAAATCGGATCGTGCAATGAAGAAACGCGCAGGCGTCGAGCAATGGCTTGAGAAACAACTTGCAAGAGAAATCTTCGAAATAGATTCAGGAGGATTTTCTAAAGAATCTCGTTTATACCGATTTACTAAAGGGGGCTAGAGTGATTGAGAAATGGATTAATGCGTCGCCTATTGAACTTTTGATGGTCGCACTTAGTACGGTAGTTGCCTACGCGGTGATTATCTTGCTCACACGCATATTTGGGCTCCGCAGCTTCGCCAAAATGTCAGCCACTGACTTTGCAACGACTGTGGCCATCGGCTCTCTTCTGGGAGCGACTATCTCCAGCCCACAGCCTTCGCTTGTGACGGGGCTTTGTTCCTTAGCTTGTGTCTATCTCGTGCATGGGGCACTTTCTTACTTGCGTCAAGCAACTAATTGGTGCGCCAAAGCAACCGATAACGAGCCCCTGCTATTGATGAGAGGCAGCGAAATTATTGAACAGAATTTACGTGTTGCCAATGTGACTCGCGAAGATTTATTCGCCAAGCTGAGAGAAGCAAACGCCTGCAACTACGAGCAGATTCGAGCTGTAGTTCTAGAAACAACGGGCGATGTTTCTGTCTTGCACGCAACTGACGAGTCAGTTGAATTGCACGAAGACTTCTTGCGGGGTGTTCGCTCAAGTGTCTAAGCTGAGGAATCGAATCGTGTTGCAGAGACATTCATGCGTCGAGAGACGATAGCTCAGCGGGGTAAGTCGATCGGGTCGATTAAGTAATTACTACCCTCGTCGCATACGACATTCTTCGCCAGTTGAAACTGATGCGACCGGCTTTCGCGAAAATGCATGAAATACCCTGCTGTATTTGGCCAAACGATTGTGTCCCCGACATCGACACCTAGTGGAAACTCAAGACGTCGGAGCGTCAGTAGTTCACTTTCCGTGCAATAGGCACCTGTGAGAAACCCGGAGCAAGGTTCGCTATTCTTCGACTTCGTGTTTCTCACCAATAGTGGATCAACAAGAAAATCATCACTGCCGGTTCGACACTGAGTGCTGTTCATTTCCAGCCCTATCAGATGGTGGCCTTGCGGATGTTGCTTCACATAACAAACACGCGCCGCTGTCATCCCGCCGCCATCCAACAAGCTCCGTCCCGGCTCGCATCGTAACTGTAACTGACGATGCGAAATCGCTTCCGCCATGTTTCTTGCCTCAAGCACATCTGCAGGAGCATCCAGCAATTCGGCAAACCATTGCTCAGCGGTGGGTCTTTGATAGTAGGGGTAAACATTCGCTTCGCCTCGGATGCTGTCCGCCTCAACTCGTAAACCTAAAGCATGGTTTCTATACGTGACAGGGTCACTTAATCCAAGGAGCGCCTGGTTGTGTGCATCCCAAAACCGTGTCCACTGCGATTCAATGTCCAAATAGGACATCGGGAATCCACCACCGATATCGATGAACTGGATAGCAAATCCCTCCTCACGCAACAGATCGCAGATTTGAAGTGACTGAAGAAGTGCAGCAACACGGTGATCTCTCTCGTACCCATCGAGATGAAAATGCAATCCTTCGAGGTGTAATTTGCCAGAAGCACTACCACCTTGAAAGTGCCGCAAAGCGAATGGCAACGCGTCGCTCACATCAACGCCGAATCTTGAAATAAGCGGCTGGCCTCTAAACTCGAATCCGCTTAGCCGCATCGCAACTCGTGCTTCCCTCTGTAGTAGTTGGCACACATCTTGAATGAGCTCCACTTCACTTGAGTTGTCGACGGCTATGCACACGCCGTGACTAATAGCCTCTTCAACCAGTCGACGATTCTTAATTGCAGCAGTCAGAATGAGTTGATCAGCAGCAACGCCGCGTGCTAGACATTGCTGCAACTCGGCAAGGCTAGCAACATCGATACCGCTGCCCACGTCATTTGCAGCATCAACAAAAGCTAAGCACTTATTTGCCTTCCTTGCGAAATAGACCCGAAAGTCGAGGTGACGACTTCCAGCGATAGCTTCGAGACGCTGAATGTTTCGTTTGAGGAGCTCAGGGTGGATCAAGTTTAAGGGAGATCCCAATTCTTCGATCGCATGTGTTAAGAGATCAGGTTCGTTCAGCACTCGAAGCATCCACTGCTCGAGCCTGGCAGTCAGCGGTTGCTGTCCATGGCACAAACTTTGTAGAGTTGAATCTCTGTTAGGTTTAGTCATATCGGTGTTCTAGGCGATGCTAGTTTTCTATGCAGCACTAAGTTAGAAAGCTTAGGCCGCGGGATCGCCTTTTTGTCGATTGCTTTCGTTATAGAAACTTAGAATGATCGAGGACGTAGTCGTATGCAGAACGATCGATAGAACAATAGTAGTGAGAACGATTTCGCTCAGTCTCTGACTCAACTCGTCCGACTGCATCTTCCCGATCGCATAGCTGAGATAATAGAGCGATCCGACTCCACGAAGGCCAAAGAAAGCAACTAACGACTTTTGAAACCAAGTCGCATCACTTTTTGCTAGAGCAACAGTTACTGCGAGAGGTCGGACGACCACAAATAGCAGCAAAGCAATCCACCAATCGCTGGGTAACGACCAAGCTGATGCAAGAAGCACTCCGGTGAGCACTACCATGGCGGCTTCGAGAATGCGTTCAAACTGTCCGTTAATTGAAGCAACATCTCGCAGTGTTTCTTCAGGGTGATCGTCTGAATCATCTTCCCTCGCATAGTGACGAAGAGCGACTCCAGCAGCGAAGACTGATAAAAAACCGTACGAGCCGATAGCCATCGCGCAGCCGTAGCTCACTCCGATGAGTCCTAGAGTCAAAAGCTCTTCGCACGTTGCGGGCCGCTCTGATTTACGTTTTACGTAGACGGCTAGTCGGCTTACGCCATACCCGGCTATCCAGCCCGTCAAAGTTCCAGCAATGGTTGCATAGAGTAAGTCAACCGCAAGCCACTTCCACGCTAATGCTCCAAGATCATGGACTCCTAGCAGACCCAGGCCTAGCATGATAAACGGAAATGCCGCTCCATCATTCAATCCGGCCTCTCCGGTAAGGGAATAACGCAGTCGGTCAGTGTCCTCATTGCTATTGACTTGGACTTCCCCTGCTAAAACAGGGTCTGTAGGGGCTAGAACGGCCCCGAGAAGTATAGCAGCACCTATAGGTAATCCCATGCCGTAGTAGCCAGCAATTGCAATTCCAACAATCGTAACCACCATGCCTGCAGTAGCGAGCGGAACAGCGGTTGCGCGAAAGAGTTGACCTAGTGGAGGAAGCTTCAGACCTGACGTGAGAAGACAGACTAAGACGGCTATCTCAGCAAGTACTTCGACGAGTTTCGAATCTTCCAAGAAATCAAGCTCGATGAGTTTCAGGCCCCACGGGCCAATCCCGATACCGATCGCCAAATAACAGAGAGGCATTGAGATCGGTAAAGACTTGATCGGGCCGTAGGCCAGAGCCGCGAGCAGGAACGACGCGCCTACGACCAACGACCAAGTTACTGTAGGAGAAAGAGCTAATTCCATTGAATTCGCATCGAAAGTGGTGAACGCTTTGGACTATCCTACTCTACCTGAGCTTATCTCGCACAGTTGTAGGTTTTTGTTTCAAACCACTCATTTGGGTGGGATGTCACCCAAATTGACACCTCCACTAGTATGGTACCGGTAAGATAAAGAGAAATTACTGGGCAATGAACAGAATGGACTTTCACGATGAAACAGAAACGACATACGACTGATCAGATCATTTCGAAGCCCCGTCCGGCTGATGTAGAACTCGGCAAGAGAATAAGGTATCCGAGCTCTGTATGCTGCTGGAGATCACTGAGCAGACTTACTATCGATGGCGACAGAAGTATGGCGCAATGGCTCCTGAGATTGCGAAAGAACTTAGGGCCTAGCAGGAATATAATGCTCGGCTGAAGAAGACGGTAGCTGATCAGGCCCTCGACATTGAGATCGCAAAGGAAGCTGCCAAGGGAAACTGGTAAGCCTCATGCGGCGGAGGCGTGCGGTCGACCAGGCCCGTCGATGATCGTGAGGGCGGCAGTGATCGTGGGAAATTGCGAAGCGAGGTTGATCGTGCCGCTCAGGGCTGAGTCAAAGCCGATAAACCGCAGCCGTAGAATCGCAAACACTTTACCGCGAAGAGTACACCGCCCATAGAAAGCCTGCCGCTCTCCCAAGCAGGCTTGGGCTATCTTACCTGCCAGCGTGGCAAGCCACGACCATTTGGGGGAAAGTGTGCCGCTTCGCACCGAGATAGCCTATGGAGAAGGCAATTTCCTTGCAGGCCGGAATGTACAAGACGGGACGTGCTCGCCGATGCTCGCCCCACCTCGGCCACTTAGGAAAGTCGCTAATCCGCGGCGGTTGGACCAACCGTTGGCTCGAACGCTTCACTCAAAATGAAGGCGGTGAAAACGACCTCAGCATCTTTGATTGAAGCAATTCGCGCCAGTTCAGACATTGACCGCGGCAGCTCTGACCGGCTCAGGACGTCATCACTGAGCACACTTCAGCGGTTACACCTGAAGTGCATACGGCAAGGGCGTAGATTAATATCTTGAATGAGTAAGTCAAACGCCCAATACCTAAAAAAAGCCACCGCGGCAG
>JAVJRG010000002.1 GCA_040218535.1 Lacipirellulaceae bacterium
TTGTATCGCTCTTGAGAAGTTTTACATGCAAAGGATGCGGCAACGCGTTTTATCCGATGCCTAAAGATTGATGACTCAGGTTCGTCGCGTCCTATTTTGACCATGGTCGATCGATCAATCGAGCTTGACCTGAAATTGATATTCCCCGGAAGGAACTGCAAGAACCACGTTGCCGCTCTTTGATAGTAAGTCGACCTCTGCGGTCTCTTCCTCTAGTGGCTGCTTGTTGAGTGTCACTCCGCTCACGTTTGCTGTTGGCAGGTAGACTTCAGCAGTAGTGCTCACAGGTACGGCAATCTTGAGACTGAAATGGTCTGCGTCGACCTCCCAATGCGAGCTGATCCGGCCGTGGATGCTGTCGTAATCGGTTTTGGCCCATGTGAGCTTACCCCCCAATTGCGGAGCGATGGCGAAGCGTTTGTAGCCCGGCTCCAAGCGGTGTATTCCCCCGATGTTCTCAGCCATCCATTGGTAAACGGCTCCGAAGGAATAGTGGGCAAACGAGTTCATGCCTGGGTCTTGAAAACCTTTTTCTGGCGTCCAGCCATCCCAGCGTTCCCAGATGCTGGTCGCTCCGTGCTTGATTGAGAAACCCCAAGAAGGAAATGTTTCGTTGTGCAGTAGCCGATAGGCTATGTCGTTACGTCCAATCTTGGAGAGCACCAACATGAGATCCTTCGTCCCGACGAAACCGGTCGAGAGGTGATAGCCACGCTTGGCGATCTCGGCGACCAGATGTTCAGCCGCCTGCTCGCGTTGACTTTCGTCGAGCAGATCATTAGCCAATGCCAACACGTAACAACATTGGGTGTCCCCAGTGATGCGTCCATCATCGGAGACATACTTTTCATTGAACGCAGTCTTGATCTCTTCGTACAGCGCGCGATATTCTGCCGCCTCCTCACGATATCCGAGAACCTCAGCAGCTTCTGCCACGACCCGTACGCTGTGTGCATAGTACGCCATGTAGATGACTTCTTTGGGCGTATCCGCGTTGATGCTGAGCCAATCGCCGTAGCAGTGGAAGTCTTGCGGAGGCAGGACGCCGTCTTGGCTTCGCTGACGACAGAATTCGATAAACTTTTTCATTGACGGATAATGTCGCTCTAGCAGACGACGGTCGCCGTAGACTTCGTAGATGGTCCACGGGCAAATTACACCGGCGTCAGCCCAGGCGGGACCGCCATCTTCGCCACCGACTTTCTGAGGAGCGACTCTGGGAAACTGACCATCAGCTCGCTGGGCGTCGGTTAAGTCGACTAGCCACTTGTCGAAGAAGGCTTGGACATCCGTGTTCAAAGCAGCCGTTGCGACATAGACTTGCGCGTCACCGGTCCAACCCAGCCGCTCGTCACGTTGGGGACAGTCGGTTGGGATATCGATAAAGTTCGCATATTGCGTCCACAGTATGTTCTTGTGAAGGCGATTTAGCATCGGATCGGAACATTCGAACCGACCAGCAAGGGGCGTGTCGCTACTGAGCGCTATGCCAGTGATCGTTTCCTTATCGGGTGGTGAAGTTAAGCCGGTCACCTCGACGTACTGAAATCCGTGAAACGTAAAGCGTGGTTGCCAGACTTCGATTCCTTCGCCGTTACAGACATAGGTGTCAATCGTACGTGCACCGCGTAGGTTCGTGGTGTAGAGGGTTCCGTCGGGATTCAAACGCTCAGCAAAACGCAACCGAATCTGCTGCCCCTGTTCACCACTTACTTTGAGCTGGACGACACCGGCAAAGTTCTGCCCAAGATCGAAGACATAGGTATCCGGTCGCGGTTGCGTGATCGAGACGGGAGAGAATTCAGAGACTTTGCCAACCGGCGGGCCGGGCGCTGCTTCGACGCTTGGGCGAAACTCCGTTCCCACGTCAACAGGCTTCCAAGCGGATTGGTCAATCCCAGGTTCAGCCCAATCGGGAAGTGCCAGGCGCGCATCGTAGCGCTCGCCCATCAGAAAGTCTGCCTCACGAGTCGGCCCCGCCGTCGCTTTCCAATCTGCCCCGGTGCCAAACGTTTCTGTGGTTCCATCCATGTAAGTGATGTCGAGCTGCATCTTGAGTCGAGGCTTTTTGCCGTAGTGGTCGCGATTCCGGCCCCAGCCGATATAACCACTGAACCAACCGTCGGCTAAGGTGCCGCCCAGAGCATTTTTGCCCTGATTGATCTGTTGCGTCACGTCATAAGTACGGTAGTAGACTCGCTTGGAGTAGTCAGTCCAGCCGGGAGTAAAGTACTCCTCGGAAACGCGCTTCCCATTGAGATAGGCATCGGCATTGCCGAGTGCCGTGACGTAGAGGTTGGCTGACTGAACCGTTTTCGCGACATCAAACTCCGTGCGCAATAGCGGTACGGGCGGTAGGAAAAGACCCTGCAGCTTGGCAGTTCCCCACGGCTTGATGCCATAGGGACCAATTGTTTGGGCAGGCTTCACCTTGGACTCATCCAAGGGTTCGGCAGGCCAGTGCTGCCCGGGGTTTCCACAACTAAACCATGATTGGTCGGATCGGATTTTGATCTCTTTGCCTGAGGCCAATTTGATGGTCAATCGAACCAAGAGACCGGTCGGGCCAGGTGAATCGTTCTTGATGTTGAAGCGAAGTTCGTTGGTGCCAGGCTTGAGCACATCGGCGACGGAAACCGGCTTAACGCGTTGCCAACCCGGCTCGCCATGAACCACCATTTTCTCATTGACGGCCATCCAAAGCTGATCGTCAGCAACAGCCAAAACTTCGGCCTGCTCGACCCTTGCTTCCTCGGGCAGTTCGAACCGGGCGACATAGAGCCGATGGCCTGCGGGAGCATCTTTCGCGGGATCGTCTGCGTGACAGATCCACTGACAATCTTCGAAATCGGCATCCTGCGATTCGACGACTCGCTCGGCATCGTAACCAATCCATTCTGCTTCCCAATCTTCCGGCTCAAGTAGACCCATTGACCAAAGTGCCGGCTTGCTCCAAGCAGTGGAACGCTCTTGGGCATCCCAAGCCATGACTTTCCAGTGGCACGATTGACCCGACTTGAGCGGCTTACCAGCGTAGACAACCGCAGTGTTATTGTCGCTGGTGACCTTACCACTATCCCAGAGGTCAGCTTGCCCGGCAGCTAGGCGTGAGGTACTGCTTGCAACGAGAATACGGTAGGCAGTTTGTCGCTGTCCACGCTCTTCGGACTGCAGAAGCCACCCTAGTCGCGGAGCCGTCTCGTCGATGCCTAGGGGATCGGTTCGGGACTCACAGCGCAGCCTTTCAAGACGGACCTTTGACTCGCCAGCTAGGCAGCCGTCACTCTGGAAGAGACACAAGAGTGCGAACGCCAAGAGAGCGGTTGCACGTTTGATGAGGAATAGGCTTTCGCTCATGAATAAACTTTCGTCTGCTTTCTTGATAACTAAATGACTTCGAAGCCTTCTCGCTGCGAACGGTTGAGCCAACGCGTTGCTTCATCATCTTTGATGATCTGTTGTGAGATCGGATCCCACGTGATCGTTTTGCCAAGGCGCATGGCGATATTCGCCAAATGACAGAGGTTGAGCGACCTCAGATGACTGGCTGCATCGGATTGCGATTCGGTTCGCTCTCGACAGCTCCAATAGAAGTTCGCGAGATGATTCATCGGCTCTCGACCTTTGCGCAGTTCAGCAGTCATCTCGTCAGGAATCGGAGACTCGGCGAGCTGCTCGATTGGCCGACCGGTGAGCTTGCCTCGATTGACAAAGTACCGGCCATCTTCACATTCGAAGAGCACACCATTGTCAAAGCCAGCTTTACGTGCGTTGTCTACGATCAGAATCTCAGTTCCGGTAGCCAGGCGACACCGGATTCTGAAACTCGCCGCCGTGTTGTAACTATGGTTTACGCTCGGCAGGCCATTCTCAAAAGCGACCGGATGTGTAACGGAGATCACCTCGATGCTGACGGGTTCCTTCATCTGCGGCTCCAGAGCCCACTGGGCGATGTCCACATGATGCGCTCCCCAGTCAGTCATCTTTCCACCAGAATACTCATACCACCAACGAAAGTTGCCATGACATCGCTGGGGAATGTAGTCCGTCGACGGGGCTTGGCCGAGCCAACGATTCCAGTCAAGTTCCGCAGGCGGCTCGGTCGCTGAAAACGGCCCGCCAGTCGGTCCGCCACCGATCGCGACGGTGATTTGTTTCACCTTGCCGAGTCTGCCTGAGCGAGCAAGCGCTACGGCCGTCTGGAAGTTCGAATCGCTACGCTGTTGCGTACCGACTTGTAGGATCTGCTCCGTTTCGCCAAGCACCTGATCGATCAGTTGCCCTTCAGCGACGGTTAGAGTCAGTGGCTTCTCGCAATAGACGTCCTTCTTGCTTCGCAAAGCATCGACGGTGATCTTCGTATGCCAATGATCAGGGGTGCATACGAAGAACGCATCAATATCCTTGCGGCCAAGTAACTCTTCATGGTCACTGCAAACGAAAGCCTGCCCTTGGGCGAATTCCTGGTTATAGGACTCCGCCCTTGCACGGTCGACTTCGCAGATGGCACGGATACGAAACCAAGGTTTGAACTGATTCGCAGCATGAAACCGTGCTATGCCACCCGCTCCAATTACCGCTACTGCAAACTGATCGCTAGGAGCAACTTCGGCGTCCCCCCTCGCAGACGTCGCGTTGCCAAGTAAGGCAGTGGCAGCTATCGACTGCTTGACGAATGATCTACGATCCATACCCAAGTCGCAACGCTTAGCTTGGTTCACTACTGAGTTCCTCCCCGGTTCGTAGCCACTTTCGGAGGGACGGCATTGCGGACTAAGGCAAATCGCCATGAGTCGGAAGTCGAGCGAAAACGCACGATGCCGGACTCGTCAGCCGGGGCGACAGTGTCTCCTAAGTTGCCGTGTTCATCCATTTGCCGAACTGCCAAGTCATCATTCAGCGACCATCCCGTGATTTCGACGATGTTCAATTCGCACGCACGGTCGGGAGTCAGAAAGAGGTTCCAGCGATCGTCGTCCGTGCGAAATGTTGTCAGCCGCCCTCGGCACCTCACGTACTCCACTGTCTGTTCACCATTGGATTCAACCGTCAAGTAATTCGGTGCTTTGATAACGGTTCGTAAATTGTCGTTCTCAACGATACGCGTTTGCGAGAACTGAGGACCCTCAACGAAGTACCCTCGAGGACCTAGCATTACTTTCTTTCCATCGACTTCCAACGGCTGAGGTGCATCTGCAAAATTGACCACGACCGTAGTGCCGTTACTGAATTTCGTTTTTTGCACGGAACAGTCAGCTGTGAGAAACTCATGGCTGACCAATTGCTCGAACGCCACAACCTTATGCAGTTGGCACGTATCGTGATAGGTTTGCAACAACCGGTGTTGGTCTTCGGGCAGCTTGTAACCCTTGCCACTCGTCCAGAACAAGGGAATGGTTCCGTAGAGAATGTTGAACAGATCCTTACGGTCGGAGAGCTCCGGAGCTGCTTCATAGAGCATTCCGGCGGTATCGCCCCAATACCAAGTCGTAATGGCGCAATCGTGATAGACCAATTCCCAAAGGGGAACGCGATGCGCGAAGCCAATCCCGAATTTGAGATACTTGTCCGTAAGTTGATCGCGGCTTGGTCGGTCGAGGTAACCGGCGGGCCACGAAGACCACCAAAAGGGGCCGCTCATCGTGCCCTCGAAGTACTCGACTTGGTCAACAATCCAATCGTTGCCATGCTCAGTTCCCAGCACGAGGCCGTACTGGTTCATCGTTTGGTATAACTCTCTTCGGTTGGCGAGATCTTGCCGACGATCAAACATATGTTCGGGGTGAAAGTCTTCCAGCAAGTCGGCAGCAGCGGCAACGTCAACGAAACGTGCGTTGTAAGGGACCTCCTCTAGTTGAGCGGGTGTGTATGCCTGCTCGGCGGCTTTCCAGCACGCTGAGGAACGCCAGTACATTTGCTTTCCCCGGCGTAGTTTCCATCCCAACTTCGGCTTGCCGCCCGGACGCGAAATCACTGATGTTTGTTTGATATTATCACGTTGAAAGTTCGTCTCTCCCTCAAGAATATCCGTGTAACTATCGTAGCGGCCGGTTAAGTAGCCCAAATTGTTGAGCCAAGCAACCGTTTTTGCATCCTTGCAATTGCTAACGATTCCGCGGTCGATCCCCAAGGGACTCAATGCACGGATGAACGACTCGGCATCGTCACCGCCCCAGATGGACGGCGCACCTCGCAACAGCGAAACCTTCGGCTTGTACTTCGCCTTGTCCGCCAGGGTTCGAAATCGGCCTTGGCGTTTCAAGTCTTCGCGATACTTGCGAGCGAACTCAACGTATCCGCCTCCGCTGGTAAACTTCAACGATACCGAACGGCGATACCCGAAACTGTCGAGTGCCGGCAGCCAACGTACTTCTGGCCAATGGCGGCCGTCCTCATGCTGCACGAAAGCAACTTCCGCATCGGTTGGGGTATCTACCACCACCATCATTCCGTCGCGAAGTTGCTCATCGAAGAGTCCTACCCATGGCATATCAAGGCAGTGAGTGTTGCCATAGACCCGCAACGGCCAGTCGGCATAGGTCGGGTCTTTTTGATCCAGAAGCACACCGCAAGAACGATCGCAGAAGACGAATTTGCCTGCAGACATATCCGTCGAGAAACGTGGAGGATAATTGGCAGCAGCAATAGGAGACTGCGACGTGGCAGCGTCCAGAGAGAACTTCACGGTGGAATCACTGGCCAGCTCAATGTGGGCAGTAAGAGGTTGTTTAGCAAAACGATCGAACATGGTCACTTGGAGAATGTTAGGGTCGGTCTGTTCAACACGCTTCAACACAAGCCACTTGGAGACAGGCTCACTTCGCCATGTTCGATTCGTCACTTTGTCCGTAATTTTGTAGACGTGTTCCTTCGCATCCAAATCTAGGAACAGGCTTTCGTTGTTGATCGTGATCTGGTTGAGAAGCTCCGACTTCGGTTCTGGTGGCGAGCTAGTGATTGGAGCAAGCTTCATGGCAGAGAGAGAAACTCTATGCTTTTGCTTTCCCAGAGAGAACCGGACGGCCCGCACTCGTCCGCTCGCAGCCAGTGGCAAGCGGTAGGTGTGCGACTTTCCATCGGGACGGAAAAGGACGCGTCGGAACTTCCTCCAGGATACCTCCTGCTCATTCACCCAGTAGACGATATACTCACCAAGATCACCGCGGACATTGGTTTGCATACTGAATTCCAGGGCAACAGGTCCAGCCATGGGGGTCTTTGAGAAATCAAAGTCGATCAAGGAGTCCTGACCCTGACCCGTGGTCGCTACTTCCAACCCATTTTCGGTCGTAGTCAAAGTGCAGTTGATTCCACGCACCGCAACCATTGAGTCGTCAAGAATTTTGAGGGTTTGCTCCTCAGCATTCGCAGTGCCTGCAACTAAAAGCATGCACCAACACAGACAGCTTCCGAGTCGGCTCGCTCGGAAGTTCGTTTCTGAAGGACTTGAATAGCGGGAGATCATGAATGTAAAGCCGCAAGGGCGGGTGGGTATTTTGATTGAGGTTTATCGGTTGAGAAAGACTTCATTGGCAATTATCCACAGCTCAGTTTACTCGTACTTTGGTAGCCGTGTTTCTTGCCGTCTCATCTGAAGGGGTGCCTTCTTTATTTCGCCACCCCAATTGCTCGATCCGCTCCAACTCAGCATGGATGTCAGTCCCCTCGTAAAAAGAAAACCAGCCAAGAAGTCTTTTCGTTTCACCCGGAGCACAGTCGGGAAACTGCGGATCCGCGTGCAGGCAAGGACAGTCGGCATTCCCCCAGGCGCGTTGGATGGGGGACCAGGCAGTGATAATCCAACGATCCCCATTTTCATTACGGCATGCTGAGTAAGGACCTAAAAAAAGCTTGTTTTCATTCGTCTGCTCAGCAAATCCTTTGGCGAACTTTAGCAGAGCACAGTTCTGCACACGCAAGTCCGTGAGCGTTTCGCTGGTGCCGTTGCTCAGCCACATTTCCATGCGGATGGAATCCTTGAGAGGGACCAGCTTCGTGCCGAAGGTGATCTTGTTGGGCAGTTCCCTCTCGCATTGCAATGATCCATCGTTCGCTGTTTGCCATTCAAGTTTGGGAAGCGAGGTGTTTTGTTCTTCCCAGAGGGTTGGAATATGCGTGTGCGCTAAATAGGTGAGTCCAAGATTCGACCAGAGGGCTTCTGGAACATCGAGAACGACGTAGCTCGAAGGGTCCCAAGGAGTGAAGACACTGGCTTTCGTTTCGCGCTGGGGATCGATGGCGCCTTCCAAGAAACCGATTCGCGGATGAGGACCTCCTGGGTACGGCAGTACCTGCAAAGTCTGTGCTGCGCGAGTCGGTTTGGTGGCTGGCGAAATATTGAAGCGGTCGAGCGCGGACTGAATCTTGGGGGCCGATAGGCCAGTCGCCAGTTGGATCTGCTCATGGGAGAATCCGTGGTACCAGACCATGTTCTGCAACCAGCGTTTCAGCTCTTGGTCGGTCTTGGGCCTGCGAGCATTGCGACTGGTCGTCGTGGGCGACGAAAAGCTTGCCGCGTGGACGTTACTCTTCTCCGTGTCTGCGGGTGTATTCTCCTCGCACTGGAAAGTTAGCATCACGTCGTTGCGGAATCCAATGTCGGCAGTACCCTGGCCGACGTCCATTGCCAAGACGGCGGTTCGCTTGCCGACGCTGTCGGTGCGTAGTCGTATCACGCAGTATTGCAGCGGGTCGCCGTGCAATCGTGCTGGCAAAGGTAGTAATTTCGGCAGTTCGGCTTCTAGCCATTGATCACGGCTGCGAGACGATTTACCCTCGGACTTCTCTGAAAACAGTTGCTCGCTGTGCACTTTTAATGGCGCTGTCACGCCCGCGAGGTTGGCGACTTTCACCAGATAGGTGTTCCACTCCCCCTGCTTGAGAACGAGCTTTGCCTTGCCAGCAGCAACCTTTACGCGAGATTCAGGATTGATCGAGACTTCCAGCAGGCAATAAGGTTCCAACACTCTTTGAACCGGGCAAGCATCGCAGACTATCTCAGCCTCGATTTCCGTAGAGAGGGCAAAATCGACCTTGGCAAGTGCAGCGACCAAGTCTTGAAATTCACCAGAGCGCAGCGTCACCGAAGCATCCAGTGAGTGGCAGCCTGCCTCGGTACAGACCGTCTCGGCTTTTGCTGTTGCCGAGCTGCCAACAAGAACGACTGCCGCGATTGCCAGGTGGCAAAGCAGCCCTAAAGCATGACGATTGTCTCTAGACTCCGAGAATCTCACGGGACTACTACTCCTCACACTCTGCCAGGATAGTCTTGTAAACCTGTCGGGCATGCTCGTAGGCTTGACGGGCATCATGCTGTTCGTCCTCATCGTAGGTTGGCTTCTTTTCTTTCCAGCATTGGTCGACACCTCTGAGGCACCACTCCGCACTGGCCTTGGAAGCGCGAATAGGCTTGTCGTCGACGATCACGAAGAAAGGATTGGTGTGAGCGTGCGGGAAGATTCGCATCGCTAACCAGCTGCTGCGATCAACCTCGGCGCTGAGTTCGACTTCTTGCAAAGAGCCATCGGCTGGAATCTCCATCGTCGCTACTGGGTAGCCGTTGGCAATCAGCTCGACGCTTGCCTTGGAGTTCGTGTCGGCTAGGCGAATCGCGCACTTCGCGCGGCATTGGATCTGGGTCTTGCCTTGGGCACTGATTTCACTGCCATCATGGCCGATTTTGCGATAGCGTTCCTCACCCGAACGGCGAGCTTCGAAGTCGAGGAGGTGACCGTAGCCATCGCTCACGTAACTCCGCCCATCTTGAATTCCTTGTACCCAATCTTCAAAGTTCAGCTTGCCACCGACGTGCACATAAACGCGACCGATGCCAACGCGCTCGCCGCTCATGCAAGGAAAGTCAGTCTCGCCGCTGACTCGGGTTCGAAAGCCGCAATTCAGCGTGTGATACCACATGTTCCACTCATCCTTGCGTGGCGTGTCCATGGCGGAGATAAAATCAATCGCCGGTACCGGAACTCCGTCAGGTCCTTCGACTTGGTGGGTGACATCAACGATGTATTCGTTGGCGCCGATGCCATCGAAGGCAGGGATATTGAAGTGCGGAAGCCCCTTCGGGCCGTCTTTGTAGTGGCCGAGTCTGCCGATGTAGTTGGACAAGCCATTAGCGGAATGTGCCGGTCCGCAGATGGCACCTTGCTTCTTTGCCCATCGTAAAGTGTTTAAGCCCAGCGTCGGCCAGTGATGCTTGGAATCTCCACCAGGAGGAATCTGTTCTCTGAGCCTTAAAAGATCGAGATGGCCCGAGGCGTGTGAGCCGAAACCCGAAACCTCGATGTCATAGCGAATCAAATAGGGGTACTGCGAGGCTTGGTCGGTTTCGCCCGTGAAAAACTGCTTTTGATAATCGAAGCAGGGTCCCCAGGTGAGACAGCAGCCGACGTTGAGATCTTCACCCATCGTGTGGCGAACCATGTCTTCTGGGTGGACGCCCTTGGTTGGATTCTCATAGTGAAGACAACCAGCGGAATGAATGTGATGGTCCCCCGACCACCAGCCACTCTTTGTTGGGTCGATCCACCGGCGTACTTTGTAATGGAATGTGGTCGGCTGGTCGCCTACGACCAAGGTTTTCGTTTCGGGAATCGAATGCGGTCCGCGCTGACAAGTGATCTTATACTCCCCAGGAGGCAGAGAAATCGTCTCACCATCCTTGCGATAAATCTGCGGATGGAAGAAGAAGTCTGGGGCCAGTCGCTTGGTTTGTTCAGGATAGACTCGCCTTAAACGATCGCGAATGTCGAGCGAAGCCACCGCCGGTTCGCCCGGTTTGTCCTCAATATGAAGCTTAACCGGCACTGCTGCCAAAGACTCGAACTTCAGTGGAACACTATCCCAAGTTTCTCCTTGACGATGCGCGTAGCAGAGATCAATCCAATCAAAACGCATGAGGCCGGGCTTCATATTTGTATCGATACGAATACCTGACAGAACTCCTTGCACGGGAATCACTAATTCGTAAAGTTTGCTCGCGCCCGGTAGCAGTGGAAAGGTCACTACCCGTAGGCCATCCGCGGCAGGTTGTTCCTCGGTCCACCAATGAATCTGTCCCACGCCATCCTTCTCGGACTCCGCCCAGAACCGCAGCAACAATTCGCCCGTGGCTCCACCGACTTCCGCGCCGATGAAAGGGTCGAGTCCAGTGCTCTTCACATGCAGAGAACCGTCGCGAACTACGACCTCCGCTTGATTCATGGCATTCCAGCCATCGGCGTCGCGGTCGAATCGCCACTCGCGAATCTGTCGACCTCGCTTGCCGGGCTCAGCATCAATTGAAAACTCTAACACCGCATCTTTATCGCCTTGGTCTCGGCTGTAGATCTGGACGATTCGGTACTCTAGCTCGAGGCCGCTCAGGTTGGGCTGCAGTGGTCGACCATCGAACATCGCCAAGCCCATCCAGCGGGATTCGACATCCTCCTGCTTGGCGTGAGGCACGGTACGTGCGTTGGGGCTGTCTAGCCGTAAGCGCGATGTCAGATCGCTGCGGTTGCAGACTTTCACCAAGAAACTTCGCCAGCCGCGTTCAACGATTTCGTGCCGATTCTCTTGACGCGAAGCAGTAAGCTTGCCCTCGTCGATTTCCACTGCCGCAATGCAGAGCGGATCGAGCAGTTCTTGAACGATTTGAGCGACCTTCGCCTCGCTTGGTTCGTCACGTAGTTCGTCTAGTTTCTGTTTCGTTGCCTCTGGCAGCGGGTTGCCAATGAAGTCGAGCGCTTCGCTCAGCCTCTTGACCTGAACGAGCAGCGGCTGGGCATCAACACGTTTGATCGTAGGCCACTTGGTTTCAACTTCTGCAGCGGACTCTTTGACCTCCGTACTGACCGTCTGAAGTCGTATCGGCTTGTGCTCCGCGACCATCGACTCGAACTGTTCGATACCCGCCTCGACATAGTCAATCGCCTCTTGTCGCTGTGAGTCGTTAGCGAAATGGCCTTTCGCCTCGATATCGCGAATGTGCTTGCCCATCTCGCTGATCCAACGTTTCGCTTTCTTGGGGACGAAGCGTGGTTCACCGTCGACATTCACATAGATCGCGCTAGTATGAGCAGCGTCGACTTGCTCAATCGCGTTGTAGTTGTCTGTGGGAGAACAACGTGCCACGACCCAGCGGCTTTCATTTGCCGGAATCGTGAGTTCCAAGACGGCTCTACTTTGGGCCGTGTTGATCTCTTTGAGAACTTCGCCATTGGAAAGAATCTGAAAACTGCCAATGGGACGTCGGGAGATGACCTCTGCTCGGATCCTCAAAGTTTCATCAGCGGAGACTTCGAGCGTTTCACCGATTCCTGATTTATTGACCTCAAGAAACACCAAAGGGCCAGAGGTCGTGAAAGTTCGACACTGCCGGATGCCTTCGATCCACTTCTCGTACGTAAAGTCGCCATCAACTTTGACATAGGCTCTAGCGCTCCCCAAGACGCGCGCTGGATGGTCGCTCCCATTGGTCAGGGGCAAGTGAAAACCACAATCGAGGAAGTCGTAATAATCACGCGGCCTGATCTGGTCCAATGAATCCGTCAAACCATGTACCACATTCACGGGAACGTCCTTGTTACCTCCCAGGCCATGAGCTTCGCAGCTGATGCCCCCTTGTTCGCGACAGGCGAGGATGGCTGTTTTATTGATCGGGTAATCCAACGCATCTGGTCCCGCGATGACCGAGCCCGTGCCAATCGGTTGAACGAGCCAATCTAGATTCAGAAAGCACAGGTGGCCGTACAAGTCCTCGTTGCGGTACTCTTCCCCCATTTCTACGTGATAGAATTCGTCTGAATACTCTTCGACCGTTCCCATCGGAGCCTGAGCCGGATTAATAAAGGCTCGCGAAGGACCACGTTGAAGAAGCGTCAGATTGTTTGCGACTCGCAAATCCTCAGCCCGCTGGATCACTGAGAGAAGTTCCAGCGGCATATCGACGTTCCATTGATTGGTAACCCAATGGACATGGGTATCGCCCGAAACCCAACCTTGCTCGCGCATGTCGATCAACCGCTGGGAAGCCAACTCAAGCTCCCGCGTCTCACCCGAAACTAAAGTGAGTTCGCGCTTCACAATCTTGTGTTCGAAGCCTCGCTCTACGTAGATCGTTGTCTTGCCAGGGGGCACCTCGACTTCAAACGTGCCATCACTGTAGAAGAAGGGGAGTTGGTAGTACTTTCCCAAATTCCAGAACTGCAGCAGTTGCTTGGTCGAAAGTGTTTCGTTATTTGCATATTTCTTGCCGCGGCGGTAACCATGGTCGCTACCTAACACGTAGACGCGGGCTGGCGAAAGTTCGTTCTCGTTGGAATCGTAGATCCTTCCCTTTAGAACAGCCGGACGAACGGCTTTGATCGGTATTTTGATGATTCGCGTCTCTGGCTGCTCACTGTGAGTTGTCAACTCGATCGTGACGGAATCCTCTTCCAGTGACTGCGTAGAAACCTCTACCGGCAGGAAAACCGTTCTCCCGGCGTGTAGTGTGTATTTCGTTCGCGGGGCTTGGTCATTCCCTTCTTGCCAAGCACTGAGGTCGACATACTTTTCGCCCTCATTGGATACTTCCAGAAGTACATGGCGGCTCAATCCAACAGCGACTTCGAGGGGTTGGAGATCGCCAATCACCGCTTGGGTTGCGGTCCAGCGTATGGGACACGTGGCGAAATCATTACGTAGTTGTTGATAGAGATCTGCTCGAATTCGCTCGAGCTTCTCTAGAGTTGGCTTACCCGGCATATTGGTCACCAGGCGATGGTCTGCAAAAGCCAGTTGAAGAGCGTCTTCTTGTGAGGGGGTTGGCGAATGAAGTGCCAAATGCGTTAGCAGTTCAGACTCGAAGAAGGCAATCTGCCGATCCATGTTCGTAACTGTCTGGCGCTGTCCCATGTTCTCGATTGCTGGAACGACAGCCTGAATCTCCTGCTTGGCGGCCTGTGCAAGATACAAACCATCGTAATGTCCAGGATGTGCTGCAGTCGAACCGCTCCAACTTGCCAGGGTAAAGCCACACAGCACGAAGCAACGGTCGATGAATGTCAAACTTCTTTTCCGTAGTGGTTTATTCATATCTCGATAGAGCCAAAAATGTTGGTAGTTGTCAGTTCAGCAACGGAACGACTTAAGTGAGTATCTTTTTCACAATCTTGCCGTGAACATCCGTGAGACGGAACGAGCGACCCTGGTAGACGAACGTAAGCCGTTGGTGGTCAATTCCTAATAGGTGCAGAATCGTCGCTTGCAAGTCGTGCACATGGACTGGGTCTTCGGTGACATGGAAGCCAAGCTCGTCGGTGCTACCCATCGTCATGCCAGCTTTGACTCCTCCCCCGGCAAGCCACATCGTAAACGCTTGAGGGTGATGGTCGCGGCCGCGTGAGCGATTGATGGCTGCGCTTGATTCCACCATCGGGGTTCGGCCAAATTCTCCTCCCCAAATGACCAGCGTTTCATCGAGTAGGCCGCGCTGCTTGAGATCGGTGATCAGGGCGGCTGAGGCTTGGTCGGTAGCACGGCATTGCTGCTCCAAGCCTCCTTTGACATCGGAATGATGATCCCAGCCACGGTGATAGACGTTGATAAATCGCACCCCCCGCTCAACGAGCCTTCTGGCCAAGAGGCAGTTTGTGGCGAATGAAGATTCTCCCTCCTCAACCCCGTAGGCTTCTAACATGGAGGTCGACTCCGTGCTAAAGTCCATCAATTCGGGAGCCCGAGACTGCATTTTGAATGCTGTTTCATAGGCGTTGATGCGCGTGGCAATCTCCGGATCAAGCACTCGATCATAACTCTGCTGATTCAGCTCGCGCACTAAATCAATCGACTCTCGCTGCATCTTGCGGTCGATTCCTGGAGGGTTGGAAGCGAAGAGGATCGGATCGCCAGAGGATCGAAACGGCACACCTGCATGGACCCCTGGCAAAAAACCGTTCGACCAATTTGCCGCCCCACCGCTGGTGCCTCCCCCAGAGGAAAGTACGACGAAAGCCGGCAGATCATCAGCTTCTGAACCCAGACCATAGGTGACCCAGGAACCCATGCTGGGCCGACCAGGCAACGGACTTCCCGAGTTCATAAAGATTTGCGCTGGTGCATGATTGAATTGATCCGTGTGCATCGACTTGATGATTGCAATGTCATCCACCACTTTGGCAAGGTGGGGCAAAGCGGCGGACACCTCGGCGCCGCTTTGGCCATGCCGACCGAACTTATATTGAGGACCAAGAATCCCTGCATCAGATCGGATGAAGGCGTAACGCTGATCGCCAATCACACTCGGGGGAATCGGCTTGCCCGCCAACTCGGCCAGCTTTGGCTTGTAATCGAAGAGATCTAACTGACTTGGCGCACCAGCCATGAATAGAAAGATGATCGACCGCACCCGCGGCGTGAAATGCGGCTCGCGTGGTTGCAGCGGATTCGAGTCTGGCAGAGCCCTCGGGCCCGCATGGGAAAGGCCGTTACTGGTCATCAACGAAGCCAGCGCAATTTTGCCTAGCCCAACACCGCACTCCTGAAAGAAGTGCCGCCGCGTTTGCTCTCGCAAGTTTTGGCTAGCGATATTCATAGTGGGTGGTGTCGTAGGTAGCCTTACGACTTCGTGATTGTCTCGTCCAGGTTCAAAAGCGCACGTGCTGTCAGCATCCAGGCTGCGAGTCGATCGACTTCCGTACCGCCGGGTATCTCAAACAATCCATCCCCGAACTGCAAGGCGATGTGCTCGATCTCAGCGATTCCCGCTGAGTTACCCAGATCGAGCCGCAACGACGTGAGTTGCTCTTTGGCTTTGAACTGGACTTCGTAATCATGCCATTCGTTTGGGATGATCGTGAAACGAGCGCTTCTCTCCGGTGCTTCCTCGGGATGCTCGGTCGTCGTCCAGAAAACTTCTCCGGTGCCAGCGGTCTCAAACCGAGCATTGAGTTTGAGCACGTAGGGACCCGCCGGGGCGGTGTGACTTACTCTCATAAACGGATCGCCGCCACTGGAGGTTACTACCAACTTGCCCTCAGTCACTTCGAATTTGCAATCGTTTCTGGCAGACCAGTTCTCGTTGCTCTGGTCAAACTGCCAAGTCTGGCTGGGGCCTGAGTTCAATACCAGATACGGATTCACTCGACCGCTGCGGAACCGCTCCAGTTGCCGCTGGTAATAAGCGAGGATGCTGGAGGTTTCTTCCTGCCTCGGCGGTCTGGTGACACACCTGCGAAACAGTGCCTTGGCAATCGCCGAGTCATCGTCATCCATACGTACTATTTCGCTACTTGCCATACTTCGAGCAGCTTCGAGGACGACCTCATCATTCAAGAGAGCCAACGATTGCAACGGCGTATTGGAACGGTCCCGGCGAGGCACGCAAACTTCACCGCTGGGCGCATCGAAAATTCCGAATGCAGCGTACGGGGCGGTCCGTTTGTTGAAGGTGTAAAGCCCACGACGGTAGGGGTCCTCACCCAGGCTGACCTTCCATTGCAATGCGCCATACGCAGCCTCCGTAATGCCGGGCGGCTGGGGCGGGAACACACTCGGTCCGCCGATTTTTGAGCTCAACAGACCGCTTGACTTGAGAACAATGTCGCGAACCAACTCAGACTCCACACGTAGTCGCGGTCCACGGGAAAGAAGTTTATTTTCTGGATCGTGTGATCGCTTGTTGTCATCGGTCAATGAGGATTGGCGATAGGTTGCGCTCATCACGATGAGCTTGTGGATGTGCTTCAGGGACCAACCACGCTCCATGAACTCAACCGCCAACCAGTCGAGCAGTTTGGGGTGTGTCGGAAACTCACTTTGAGTCCCAAAATCTTCGGAGGTACGAACCAGACCCCGACCAAAAATGGCTTCCCATTGGCGATTGACCACGACACGTGCAACCAGTGGGTTTTCTGGGGAGATAAGCCACTTCGCAAACGCCAAACGGTCGAGCTTCGCAGCCTTGGGAAAAGCATGTAGAGCCGCAAGACCTCCTGGCTGGACTTGCTCCTTGGGTTGTAAGTATTCTCCTCGATGATGGCGTGCCGTCTGGCGGCGATGTTGCTCGCTCCGCTCACTCATGACAAGTGCCGTCGGGTAGCTCGGCAAGCGCGCTTCGAGTTTCTCTACTTGCGCTTGCTCCGACTGGAATTCGGGAGTTTGCAGAAGATACTCTCGATATAGCCTTCTCTGCTGGTGCGACGTCCGCTTTTCTTCAGGAATTATGAGTGCGAGTACCACCTCTTCAGGTAAATCAGATGGCTTCACTTCGTTAGGTGCGGAGGTCGTTGAGATCCGAAACCTTCCCAGCCCAGCAGGATAGAAGAATTCGTGCTGCAGTCGGACCTTTAGCCTTTCATGCTTCGATAACTGCAGAGGTTTCGCAAGGTGGAGCACGATCGCGTGGCGGTTGCCCTCTTGCTTAGCAATCGTCCAGCCAGTGTCCGGCTTGCCATCGATCGCCCGGTCGGCATCCAAACCGGGTGGGACAAAACTGGCGGTCGCTTTTTCGAACTCAATGGGAGTCGGTTCTGCAGACGTATGACTTGTAGTCGTTACCCACGCGTCGACTTCACTTAGATAAAAGTTTCCCTCTTTCTGGTCGCCAGAAACAATGATCTGTCTCCCGGGTCCGCCGCCGGGAAGGCTGCTGTGGGGCAACGCCTCAAGCCGGATTGCCGTGATCGGTTTCGGACCTACCTTGAAGGTAAGCTCAAAAGTATCGTTTTTCGTGACATCACCACTGGCCAGAATCGAGTGATCCTCAAGCACGGTTGTAATCGGGAGGTTTGACTGAACCTGCTGGGGTCGCAACGGAGTCCAAAATGCCAAGCGACTACTATGCTCCATGCTCCACTGCTGGAACGAACTGGCGATAGCTTGCTCTTTTTCCTCACGATCCTTATCGCCTAGCCTGCTCTCAAAGGGAAAGCGCCGCTCAAGGTCCACTAGGGTTGCCTCCAACTCTGCTTCAATTTCACGGCGTTCTTCTGCGACCTTTGGCTGAGGAACCGAAATTTTCAATTCATCGGCGTTGTTCAAGAAAGCGAAAACCTGAAAATACTCGGTATGCGTAATAGGGTCGAACTTGTGGGTGTGACACTGAGCACACCCGAGCGTCAAGCCAAGCCAAGTTGTTCCCGTGGTCGCCACCCGGTCAACGATCGCATGATAGCGAAATTCCTGAGGATCGATGCCACCTTCCTCGTTGGTCATGGTATTGCGATGAAAACCAGTAGCGATCCGCTGTTCTAGCGTCGCTTCGGGAAGCATGTCCCCGGCGATTTGTTCAATGGTAAACTGATCAAAGGGCATGTCGTCGTTCAGTGCCTTGATCACCCAGTCGCGATAGAGCCACATCGTGCGGGGCTGGTCCTTCTCGTAACCTTTGGTGTCTGAGTAGCGAGCCAAATCGAGCCAGCGTCTTGCCCATCGTTCGCCGTAGTGGGGAGAAGCAAGCAGACGATCAACAAGCCGCTCATAGGCATCGGGGCGAGCGTCTGAGACGAACTCGTCCGCCTCCTGGATTGTTGGTGGCAACCCAATTAAATCGAGGTAGACCCGTCGCACAAGTTGATAGCGATCAGCCTCAGGCGCAGGGGTCATCCCCTGTTCCTCCAGCCTACTCAGCACAAAAGTATCGATCGCATTGTGAGGCCATTCAGAATTCTGCACACTTGTTAGGACAGACTCTTTTGGCGCAGCAAACGCCCAGTGCTGCTGATATTCAGCTCCTTCTTCGATCCAAGCACGCAGCATGTCGATCTGTTCCGCCGTCAGTTGCTTGCCCGAATCAGCGGGTGGCATCAACTCACCAGGCTCGTCTGCCAGAACACGGTCAAGCAGTTCGCTGCGATGCGCATCTCCGGGCACGAGTGCGGCATAGCCTCCTCGATCTTCGTAAGCGGCATCCGCTAAATCGAGTCGCAAATCAGCTTCTCGCGTATTCGCATCAGGACCATGGCAAGGAAAGCAGTTGGCCGACAGAATTGGTCGAACATCGCGCTGATAATCAATCTTTTTGGCGGTTGCCTTGCTCCCTTCCGCCCGCGATTCTTCTCCCGCCAATATGCCGAAGCAGGCTATGAGAGAAAATGTGATTCGCAAGCTCACGGCAATCCCCTCATCAACACGCTATGCTTCGAATACACTGGGCGATCTCTTTTAGTTGACCAATATCTAGAGGCCCTATCACGGCTACCAACGCGATCGAGTTGGTAAGGTATCCTCACAAGAACTTTGTCGAGAACCCACCAAATCAAACGTCGCATCAATCCAATGTCCCCGCGAAAAAAGCGAAGTACGACATGCAACATTTAGAAAGTTTCGCGCCCCACCGTCGTACTCGATTGTACCCTCATCGTTAAATCGTGCTAAAGCGTTCAAAGCTAACGCGAATAATTAGAGGAAACCTACTCCTTTCGACGCACAGACTAGGCGTGCGGAAAATAATCGGAGTTCAGTGGTGCGTCTAAGCCAATTGCAAATAACAACTTGCGTCGAGCGCAGGTTGTTTTTTTCGCGGTTTGTGTTAGATGTTCGCTCAACGACACGAATTAGTAGTGCCGGGATGGTGTACCGCATGATGCACCCCTGCGATTTTAAAGCATGAGCGTCCGGATGGCAGATTCGCAGCATTCACAACAAGATCAGTTCGCTCAGCAGTTAATCGCTAACCAGGGACGGCTTTATGCCTATATAGCGACTTTATTGCCGAACCGTACTGATGCGGAAGATGTACTTCAAAGAACGTCACTGATCCTGTGGCAGAAGTGGGAGCACTACGACACTGGTCGGGCGTTCTTGCCTTGGGCACGCGGAATCGCCCTTAATGAAATACGCAACTTCCTGCGACGCAGCGAACGGAAAAATATCCACTTGTCTGAGCCGATGATCAGCATCCTTGCCGAAGAGATCGAAGACGAGCAGCCACAAGATCGCATTGACGCGCTAGTTGCCTGCTTGGAAGGTCTCGAGCCCAAGCAGCGTCACCTGCTCGAACAGTGTTATCTCGGCACGAACGGGGTCAAGGCGGTTGCAGCGTCGATGAACAGCTCCGCGGATGCCATTTATATGAGACTACATCGGATACGAAAGTTTCTTGTCGCTTGTATTAACAAGCGACTAGCCCTAGATAATGCGTGATGTCAGATCAACCAGTAACAAATCCGTCAGCACAGATCATCGAGTTCGCCAACTTGATGTGCGACGAGACGATCACAGCTGAACAACGCGAACAGCTGGAATCTTTGCTAGACCAGCATCCAGAGCTTCGCGGTGCCTACCTCGATTACCTACGTGTGAACGCGGGCCTAATCTGGAGGTACCGTACTGGGGAAGAGCCGACAGAAAAACCGGCTCACGCGACATCGCAGCCCGTCAGTAGCCTCGCCAATAATGACAGAGTCGGAATTGCGAATGGCCGGACTCCGTCCGGGTGGACATCGCTACTGCGGACGCGCTGGGCCTTTGCGTGTGCCTTGGCCTCTTCAGTCTTCATTGCCTGTCTCCTTTGGATCAATCGAACAGATACTTCGGTAGAGAGAATTGCAGATGGCAACGGGTTTGTAGCAACTCTCCGAGAAGCAACTCACGCTGTCTGGAGCAACAACGAGAGGCCCGTTGACGTCGGTTCAAGGGTTAGGGCTGGGACCCTGCAGTTCAACACGGGAGAAGCTGAGCTGGTTTTCGATTCGGGGGCGAAGCTACGACTTGCCGGGCCAGCTGAGTTAGTGCTCGAATCTCCGCTGTCCGTTTATCTGGCGAAGGGCACTATCGCGGCACACATGCCCCCTGAGGCAGTTGGCTTCAAGATCCGAACTCCCGAGTCAACTCTCATCGATCAAGGCACAGAATTCGGCGTTTCTGTCAGCGAATCTGACGGCACACAAGTGCACGTTTTCCGTGGTCAGGTCGACTTGCTCTATCAGGATGCGCAGGAAACGAGCAAGGTCTCACGGCTCGAATTGCGCGACCGGCAAGCCCGAAGTATCGCACTTCCCAACACTGTTGGCGAAGAAGTTGAGTATTCCAAGTCTCTTTTTGGGAGCCTTGCTAGACGCGTGGTTGACCCAGTGGAGTGGAAAACTGCAGACGGTGGTAATGGGCATTTCTATCAGCTTGTTGTTGAAAAGCAGCCAATGACTTGGCACGAGGCAGCCCAGCGTGCGACCAGCAAACACTTTCGTGGCATGCCCGGTCACCTCGTTACGATTACCTCTTCTGAAGAGGATCAATTCGTCTTGAAGAATCTGTTAGAGGATGCCCAATTTCGCGGAGCTTGGATGGGGCTCACCGATGTCCTGAGAGAAGGACACTACCGTTGGGTCACGGGCGAGCCCTACGACTACACCAATTGGGCTTCTTGGCCGGATCAGCAGCCAGATAATTTCCAAGAAGCTGATTGGCATGGTGGGGAAGACTATGGAATGTATGCCCAGTTCCCTGGCAAGCAGCCTTGGGCTTGGAATGATCTAAGCATCGACAGCATACACGAAAAAATCTCCGCCTATTTGGTCGAGTACGAGCCACCCTTAGACGCCTTGCGTCATCGTTCGATGGCCCTAGACCCTATCCATTGGCCAAAAAGCGCAGGGGGCAATGGCCATTATTATCGGATAGTTCTGGTCCTTGAACCTGTCGATTGGGAAACCATTCGACAGCGTGCCACCGAATCACAGGTGCACGGCACTCAAGGGCACTTGGTCGCGATGGAAACCGCCGAAGAGCGTGAGTTCGTTGCAAAAGGCATTCTGCGCGTGTGCGGCATACCAGAAATGATGATCGGGCTTAGTGGCAGCTTGGAGCATAACGACTTGCGCTGGGTTAACGGCCTGTCGGCTACCAACCTCCAAGTCGAGCGCTCTCATCTGCCGACCGATTTGGTTTACGGAGTTTTCCGATGGAATCCCGCAGGCAAATGGCAGGCAGGCTGGGAGATCCGCGCCATGTCGACCGATGTTTTGCCTGCTGATTGGTTTGGATATATCATCGAATATCCTGTCGAGTCGATTGAGGAGAGTTTGTGATGGCTCGTTTAGCGAGCCACTTGTTACTTTTCATTTTTCCTTTTTGTTTCTGAGATTTCGGAAGTGCCGAGGGTTCCTTTTCGCTTGCAACTCCAAGATCTCACCGTTTTTTGGGAGGATTAGTCTAATGAAGAAAGTTGTTGGACATACTATTACCGCCGCGGCGTTCACGCTGTTGGTATTGGTTAGCTCTGGAGTGAGCATTGCGGCTCCAACTCCTTACTGGTTTGACGGCTACGATGTTTCGGGGCCATCTTCCGACATCAATTTCGAGATTGGCACGGCCCGTCAAGGTGGCGCGCCTGCCCCCGTTTCGTATGTCACGAATACAGCGAATCCTGCAAACGATTATCACCACCAAGTTTTCGGTGCTGCTCCACTGCAGCTTGCGGGGGACTTCTTTCTACCCAATCCGGGTGATCGCACACTTGTCTCTCCGACAGTTGATTTTTCTGGAACCATTGGTAACGAAGCGATTGGTCGCAAAGTGCAGGTTGTCATGGACGCTTACACCAATGATCCCATGTCGCCGGGAACTTTCACCCAAGCCGCGATCACGGTAGGGGCAAGCTCGACCTTAGCGGATTCAAATCTGAAGGCTGATGGGCTCAGCGTGGTTTTCGTAGAAGATCAATTTAGTGGCAATGGTAATTTCATCCAGGTCTTCGATGGACCCACACTCGTCGGAAATCTGATCCCCAATCCTGCAGGGGCCGGTCCCGGGTTTGTTGAGATCTTCCTGGATGATCCCACTGACGGCGATCCGTTTAATGGCCTCGGTACGACGGAAGTCGCGGTGAGTGTCAACGGCTCTAACATCTTCAACTACAGTAAGCTTTCTGGTGGCTACACGAGCAACTTCATCACGCTTGAGGGCGGACCGCAAACAAACTTCGCAATCAATAGCCTGGCAACCCATACGTTCGACAATTTAACTGTCTTTACCGATACGCTCATTCCTGAACCAACGGCAGCTATTTTGCTTGGTTTGGGACTCTGCGCTTCGATGGGCTACCGTCGTCGATAAGCGACCCAAAAGAATTGACTGATCATTGAGTTCAACCCAAGTTCGCGCCGGCTCCGGGGCAGGTCCGGCGCGGCTTGGCTTTTCAGAGGAGAGACCACTATGAGATTATCGCGCTATGCTTTGGCTTTGTTCGCCCTTCTTGTCACGAGTCCTGGTCAAGAATCAGTTCAGGCGGCGGTTGGGGTGCCTGAAAACATTGTGCTCTATCGCGATTTCGATCCAAACCTCGGGATCGTGCAGATTTTCGTGCAGAAGCGCGTCGACGCGAATAGTTTCGCATTCCCTGGACCTGGCCAAGAGCCCTTTTTCCTGGATACATCTGGCGGTGCTCCGGGGGATGCCATCAACGTCGCTGACGTGAACGGTGATGGTACGGATGACCTCATGGTTGTGCAGGATGCAACCATGTTTGGATTTGATCAGTTGACCATCGCTGGCTTTACCATCCCAGGTGATCCACCAACGCTTCAAGGTCCAGGTACGAATAATGCACAACGTCCCGATGGCAACGGCGGAATACTAGACGAAACGGCTATTACTAGACGCGATTTCGATAACGATGGCCTAGCCGATACGGCGATCGTACTTGATGGAAATATTAACTTCTCGTCGGATACCCTGCTGTGGTCGTTCCGAGGCTCTTTCGATGGCACACAAAGCCTACCACTCAATGGTGCAGGACTCTTCTACTCTCCAGCAGCCGGGTTCGGAGGCGTCGACGGGTTCGGACAGCCCATAGGAATGGAATCGATCCCGCTCGTGGGGGATTTTAACGGCGATGGGATCGCTGATCGGGCGGTCAGCAACAACGCCGGGCTGGTCAGCGGTGGCTCGATCAATGGCCGACAAGTACAGATCGACCTGAGCCCTGGCGTTGGGAACATTGGCGACTTGGGCGATGGTATTCCCGACAACATCAGCGAAGTCTTCGGCAGTCTCGACACCGACGACATTCGCGCTGCCGACATCAACGGTGATGGCCTGGACGACATCGTTGCGATTCGCCCGGCTGACTTGGACGACGGTATGGGAGGAACCATCGAAACTTTCGCCCTGGAAGGCTATATCAACACGGGAATCTTTGATTCGGTGAATCCCACGTTCACGCGTGATACTGCATTTGATAGCTTTGCTGGGGCACGAAACCTCAATGACACGATTCATTTCGGCACGTTTGGATTCCTCGACATCGCAGACATCGACGCCGACTTTAACGACGACTCCAACGTCGATGGCACGGACTTTCTTACGTGGCAAAGTGGCTTTGGGCTGACTGGTCAAACCGATAAGAGCACTGGCGACTCAAACGGTGATGGCAATGTTGATGGAACTGATTTGGACAACTGGGGGACCCAGTATGGAACAACGAGCGTGACTCCCTCACTCGAAAGTGTTCCTGAGCCTGCTTCTGGGTTCTTGTGCTTGTTCGCAGCTCTCGGATTGGTATCCCGTGGACGCTTTGAGCGTCAGTGAGACGATTGGCAATTACTAGGAATGGGCACGTATCACAGGTTTCGATTATGAAAACCCAACGCAATGCTTTTACGCTTGTTGAACTTCTGGTGGTCATTGCCATCATTGGTGTCCTGGTAGGGTTGCTTTTACCAGCGGTGCAGGCCGCTCGCGAAGCCGCCCGGAGATCACAGTGCGTCAACCATTTGAAACAGTTCGGTGTGGCATTGCAGACGTTCCATTCCGCGCACGAACACTTCCCGCGGGGCGGAGTGAACGGCTGGTCCTTACAGCCGAGTAGTTTCACCAATCCTCAACAGAATTGGACAGACGATCACGGTTCTTGGGTGGTTCGCATCTTGCCGCAGATTGAACAGCAGGCGATCTACGACAGCATGCCTAACCTGTTCGACCCGTCGGTTTTCGATCCGATCGGCCAGTGGATCAATGTCGACCGCAATGGCGAACCACCTCCACCGATACCTATCGGACGTTGTCCAAGTGACGGATTTAGTACTGGGGAACCATTCTTCAATTACACGGGGTGCACAGGACCAATTGCAGTCGCACCATTCTGTGGAGCGATGGGCTCAGTCTTTGACCTTGATCTCTCGGCCATGGGAATTGACGTCCCCTGGGTAGATGCCGGATTCTGTGCTGCAGCGGGCCCAGGTGGTGACTTAGATGCGTGCCCTGAAACGGGTATGATGAGTCGTGTCGGCTACCGAAAGATTTCAATGAAGCACGTCACCGATGGGTCGACTAGTACACTCTTCGTCGGAGAGACCTTGGTACAAAGTTCCGCTCACTCGCTGGACATCCCGAGAAGTACACTCAAGTATTGGGCTGGCAATGACATGGGAACTGCCCACGGCGGGACGATTCCGCCAATCAACTGGCCCGTCGATCCAGATGTCGAAAACTGTGCCCAACCACCAGGAGCCCAGTTCTGGCGGCGTAATTTTCACGTCACGATGGGCTTCGAATCCAATCATCCGGGCGGAGCAAACTTTGCGTTGGTGGATGGAGCGGTGCGATTCATTTCTGAGCAAATTGCTTTCGAAACTTTTCAGTTACTAGGAACCAAAGATGATGGGCAAACCCTTTCAGAAACTTTCTAACGAGCCCCTGCAAGTTTCTGTCTGGAGCTCCGCGATAATCGACAAACAGAGAAACTTTTTTCCTCCTAAGCAAAAACCGCTGTCCAAGGCGAGCTGCTGGTTCTCTTGTCTAGCTGTCGTACTTTGCGGCTGCAACTCGGGAGGCACAGTGGAGATTGCCCCCAAATTCACCGTCGATGGACAACCGCTCAAAGAGGCTTCCATCTCGTTTATCCGCAGCGATAGCGAAGGGGGACGTGCTGCCTTTGGAGTAACTGACGAGAACGGCATTGCCAAACTGACGACTTTCGAACCTTTTGATGGCGTCCTCCCAGGGAAATATCGAGTGGTCGTCATCAAAGCGCCTGAGAATCCCAACACTTTTGATGTCGAAAACGTCGACCTCAATGATCCAAAGGACTTGGCTTTACTTTCCACCGGTGGTGCCATGCCACCGAAGCAGCGGCTGAAACGTCGTCGAACCTTGCTTCCAGAGGTTTATGCTGACCCTGGTACGACGCCGTTAAATTGTGAAGTCTCGGGGGCGTCGGAAGACTTAACATTTGAAGTCGACTCCACGAGCAAGTAGAGACCGTCCTCCTCGAATCAACTAGCAAAGAGATGCACCGATGGAGTCCTCCAAACAATCTGCCGACAAGGAGAATATCGGTTCGACGACTCGTCGCCGATTTCTCCATTCGACAACCGCAACGGTCGCTTCTGGCATGTTCGCTGCCAAGGGACTGAGTACAGCGGCGGGAGAGCGACTGCAAACCTCAACTCTCAACGCAACGCGTCCAAACCCGGTGGAAGAGCTGCTACGCAACGCTGTGATGCCCAAAGAGGCGATCGAGCGGTTCCTTGATCCCGACGCTCAAGTTTGGGCAAGATTTCATCCCACTTATGGTTACCTCTTACGTGATAGTTTCATGCGAGATGGTGTGGATGGTTCGCACACTTTGGCACGGTACGCAGAGCGTGGACATCGGCGGCAAGTGAACTTTGCCGACTTACCATGTCGGATCAACACCTACGGCGATAGTTTTACTCAGGGTCATCAAGTTGGTGATGGCGAGACATGGCAGGAAGTGCTGTCGGCTCACTTCTGTGAACCGATTCGCAACTATGGCATCGGCGGCTTTGGAGTTTACCAGGCTTACCGTCGCCTCTTGGAAATTGAAGAAACCAGCCAGGGAGCCTCCCATGTTATCTTGAACATTTGGGGAGACGACCATCACCGCAGCATCATGGCCTGCCGCTGGTTGTCTTTCCCTCCCGACTTCCTGACAAGCATGTCGGGAGAAATGTTTCATGCCAACCCGTGGGCACACGCGCGGCTGGATCCCCAGTCAGGCGACTTGATTGAAGTGGAAAATGCCTGCCCGACTCCTGAGACACTCTATCGCATGTGCGACCCAGAATTCGTTGTCGAAACCTTTCGGAACGACCCGATAACCCACGCCTATGCGGCGATGCGTACAGGCAAGGTGACTGATCCGAAACCGCTAGAGAGCATGGCCGCTGCGATTGATTTTGAGGATCTGGATTTCGCTAGCGAGGACTCGGTTCGCACCAGCGTTACTCGCCTTCACGCGCAATATGCCGTGCGAGTTGGCATGAGAGTTGTCGAGAAACTAAACCGGTACCTCAAGTCTCATAGCAAGAAACTTCTCGTACTGCTCAGCCACCCTTCAGGGTCAGTCTGGCACCATTGTGCAGGCAAGACACAGAACAATCCTCACTTCGTCGATTGGCATCCCGCTGAATTTCGCGAATTCCTGTCGCAAGCGGATATCCCCTACGTCAACACAGTCGACAAACATGTCGAAGAGTTTCAACAGTTTCGCATTGATGCGAAGGCTTATGTTGATCGCTATTACATAGGGCATTACAACCCGCAGGGGAATCACTTCTTCGCCTTTTCGATCAAAGACGCCTTACGGAGCTGGCTAGAACCACTCCCTCCGGCATACCGCGAAAGCGCACAATCGCCTGTCGACTTCGAGGGCTATCTGCCTGGATAGGTGCGTTATGATGCGTCTTGAATCGTCACAGCTGGTGCGGCGTTATCCCACTGCGCACTTGTTCTTGACTGTGCTGGTACTCCATCAGGCAGCTGATGCCCGTGCGCATCAATCCGTTTTTCCCCAACCGAGCGCTGCAGAACTAGCAAAGACTCAGCCCGCAATGGAGGGTTCCATCCATTTCGCCAAGACCCTGCTGAAGCTCCCCAAGGGTCGGTTCGATGCCAGCCAGTTCGCGTTACTTGATGAATTGGAAAAGAAGCTGAATCAAGCCGATCGCATTCGCTGGGGCTTTGATGGCAATATTGGGCTCGAAGTGGCTGAGTACTTCCGTTGGCAAGCCGAGCAAGACCTTCTCAAGCTTGTGAAATCGTATGCTGGGGCGATTGAAATCGATCTCCGTCCCGGCGCGGAAGTGTCAGTCCCCGAGATTTCTGTGCAACTAACGCCGGGCAATCAAACAGTGATGCTCAAGGTTGTGACTGGTCGCGAAGAGATTAGTTTCGATTCCCACAAATGGAATCTCAGCGCGGAGCAGATTCCCAAACCTTTCCGCATCACGGTTGCCGACCATCAGGTGAGATACGTGATGATCGCCTTTGAGCAAGTTCCCTCGGAAGGGGGTCTGATGCATGTCCACTTTCAGGGTGAAGGCCCTGGGGCTGTTAGTCAAGTCCGCGCACTAAAGTTTGAGGTGCCTCGAAGAGGACATCTGCGCCTCCAAATCACCGATCAGAAAGGAAAGACCACACCTGCGATCGTGCAACTCGCTGACCGCGAAACGGGTCATCTACTTGATCTACCTGGAGCCGTTGATCTTCGGGAACAACTAAATCATGTCGTACCCCACATCGGAGAGGCTGGACGCGGCTATCATTTCTTTTTGCCCGGCAAACAACGGGGTCGTTATTGGATTGTTGATGGGCAGCTCGAATTGGCTCTTCCTGTTGGCAAGTGGGATCTCACCGTTCTCCACGGTCCAGAGCATATTCCCTACCAGCAAACATTTGAGATCGCTGCCGATCAGCGTGTTTCTCACACCTGTCAACTAAAGCGTTGGATCTACATGCCCGAGCGTGGCTGGTATTCGGGTGACGATCACGTTCATGCCCGACTAATGCACGGTGCCGATGCGGAGAATCTGCTGACCTACGCGCAAGCTGTCGACGTACACATCGCAAACATCCTCGAAATGGGGGATCCGATGCGTACTTACTATGCTCAACGCGGATTCGGTACGGATTTTCGCTCGCAAGCTGGCAATCACTGGCTCGTTCCCGGTCAAGAAGACCCTCGGTCAGAACTGGGACACGCGATCGGACTCAACTTGAAGTCAAAAGTACGTGACCTCGATCGATATATGCAAAACGATTGGATAGCCGCTGAAATTCACAAGCAAGGTGGCCTCTATGGCCACACCCATGTCGGCGCGAACGCCTGTTTCGCCCATCGCGAGATGGCATTGTTCACCCCCTTGGGAATTGTCGATTTCAACAGCATTATGCAAGCTTCGTTGGGGACTGAGCTTTACTACAATTTCCTCAACCTCGGCTTCCAGATGAATGCATCCGCAGGAGCAGATACTCCATACGGAGGTACCATCGGGGCAACGCGTGTCTATGTCGAAACAGGCGAGCGCATTCTGACGCCGGACGCTTGGTTTGAGGCACTCCAGCGTGGGCAGTCTTTTGTCACGAACGGACCGATGCTGGAATTCAGCGTTGCTGGTCAACCACCCGGCAGCGTGATCGAAGTCAACGAGCCACGCAAGTTGAGCGTTCAAGCTGTAGCCCGCGGCTTAGCCGGTTGGTCTGCACCGAAGAAGCTGCAACTCATTCGCTTCGGCAAGGTTGTGGCCGAGGTTGAGTCTAGCAATACCTCGCAAGAAGAGCTGGAATTGAAGCATGAGTTCGAGACGGAACATGGCTCCTGGCTGGCTCTCAAGGCTGAAGGACACGACGGTTCTGAGGCACATACGACACCCGTGTACGTGAAGAGACCCAACTTCAGGCACTGGCATTATGTGCGTGCCATAGAACTGATTTCTAAGCAGGTTGCAGTACTGGACGAGATCGAAGCAACCCTCCGCAAGTCGGAAGAGCGAGTCGCCACGGAGAACAATCCCGTTGACTATTGGAATCGAGGGATCGCTAAGGAAGCCGACGCGGTGCGAAAGCAGGTTGCCAAGGCCAGAGCGTTTTACGAAGCATTGCGAGTTGCGCATCACCAGGAACAGGCGCCGCGAGCGAACTGAGAGAGGAAATCCCACATCCCATGTCTAACTCCGCCAGACATAAAAACCGAAGTCGCCGGCTTGTTCTTGAGTACCTTGAGCCAAGACGTCTGCTAACGGTTGTCGAATACCCCTTAGTCAATGCGGGATTCGAATCACCCGAGTTAGATAGCACCAATAGCTACCACCCTGCGGTCAACGATTGGATTACCATTGGTTCCCCCGGGACGACCTACGAAGTTCCTTTTGCCGAACCCTCTCCAGCCCCTGAGGGCGAGCAGTATGTCTACGGTGATTCAGACAACTGGAGTATCAAGCAAAGTGGCCCAACCATTCAGGCCAACACGAGGTACATTCTCTCAGTCGATCTTTATCCACTTGAAACAGGCACAAGCCGGGCGATTCTGACACTGCAAGACAGCGCTTTCTTTAATCTCGAACAAGCCGCCTATCAGCCAGGTTGGGATCCAGCTCGGGAAGACTTCGATCTGCCAAGCGGCCAGTGGACTACGGTCAAACTAGGTTGGAACAGTGCGCAGTTCCCTTCCGCGATCGGCAATGATCTCTCGGTCATTATCGAAGGCTCACGAATAGCCGTCGATAACGTGACGCTGACTGTGGACGACTCAGTCCATGACTTTTATGTCAGCACATCTACAGGAAACAACGCCAACGACGGGTTCTCCGCTGCGACGCCCTTCGACGACTTTGGCGACCTTGCTCCCTACCTGCCGTTGATGCCAGGTGAAAAGATTCTTCTAAAGGCAGGGGACACCTTCACCGAAGAACTGAATCTGCGTGGCAAAGGAACCGCCGGTTCGCTAGTTGAACTCTCAAGCTACGGTGCGGGCCCTAATCCGGTCATTCGCCGACAGGATTTGGCCAACGATATCGGTGTCATCTGGAATAACGCCAGCTATGCTCGGATCAGCAACATTGATGTCGAACATTCGAAGATGGGCATCTATCTACGCTACGAGTGGACCGATTCGGGCAGCCGCGATGTGACGATTGAAAATAGCAACTTTCGTGACATGACTGATCCGACGCTTGAGCCATCGGATCACAACTTTGAGTATGCCTGGTCGGACGCGATCTTCGTCGGCGGTCAAGCGTGGAACGATGCGGAGTTCTCCACACGGCTAGAGAATCTCACCATTCGCAACATCACCGCGGAAAACACAGCCCATCTCTTCGGAACGGCGTGGTACTTTCCGGCCGTCTATCGCAGCCGACTGAAGAATCTCATCATCGAAGATAGCGTGGCAATCAATAATCTAGCGGGGGCCTTCCAGCTATTTAACGTCGATGGAGGTCACATTCGCAGGGTGCATTCGATCGGCGGCGGTGGGCAAGATACTTGGTCGGGAACTACTCTTGGCTTTATGCAAAGCTCTCAAAACTTCACCATCGAAGACAGCGAGTTCTCAAGTATCGACAGAGCCCAGGCTGCCGACGGCAGCGGCATGGATTTCGAAGGAGATAATCACAATATCACGTTCCGGAACAACGTGATCTACAACAACGCCGGATCCGCCTTGTTGATTCTCTCGACTGGTGGACCCAATACCAATCTCCTCATTGAAGACAACACCTTCTATAACAACGCTCGTGATCCGTGGAACAGCGAAATCAACAGCGAGATCCAAGGTGGCGGCTCCGGACATACAGGCATCTTCCGCAACAACGGGATCTATCGGGGTGACAGCTCGATTAACTATTTCTCGCCGAATGCTGATTGGTCCGGTTTCGTGAGAACCGGAAATCGCGAGTTGGAATACGCTGATGTCCGTCAACGACGCGAGTGGTGGGACTTCGAATCGGCAGGCGATTTTGAGGGATGGAGCGGATTCAACCAGTGGGACTCGCCCGCGGTCAGCGGGGGACAACTCACCGGGCAGAGCACGGGTGAAGATCCTTACGTCCACTCAGCACCCACCTGGGTCAACACGAATCAACCCACCTATGCCTGGGTGCGAATGAGTCAGACCGCGGGAGATTTCGCTCAGCTCTTCTACATCACTGAAAACGACCCTGTTTGGAATCCGGAGAAGAGCTTCTTCTTTGGCATCGATTCCGACGGCAGCATGCGAGACTATTTCATCGATTTGGGATCCTCGGTTGATACGAAGGGAATCATTACTCAGGTGAGGCTAGACCCGACAATCGCATCGGGCTCTGACATGGCGATCGACTTCGTCCGTCTGACGGATAGTACCGAACCAAACCAAGTGTCTCCCTCCGATCCCCTGCCAGAACCTCTAGAAATGACCTTCACTTCTTTGGGCTCCGAAGATGGCTATGTTCGAGAATCAGCGCAGAACAGTGGCGTGGGGGGATTTGTCAGCTCAACCAGCTCGACGTTCAGACTCGGGGACGATTCTAACAATCGAGCCTACAGACAATTTCTTTCTTTCGACACTTCGTCCTTGCCAGACAACGCCAGCATCGTCGAAGCGACGATTGGCATCACGCGCGTTGGCAATCCGACCGGCAGCGTTCCAATTGGCGTCCCCAATTCGGAATTCGGAGACATCCTGGTCGACTTGGCAACACCCGGGTTTGGCTCGAGTGATCTGAATGCGAGTGACTGGCAAAGCCCTGCCACGAAGCTTGCTGTCTCGAAGTTCGCTTATCCAGCCTACTTAGACGGCATGACCATCTACAGTCGATTGGAAAACCCCGACAACGACCTAGTCAACCTCACCGGCAAGACCCAGTATCGCATCCGCTACGCCAACGACGACGATGGGGACGGCAACGCCGATTACATGAACTACGCCACGGGCGATCACTCCCAAGTTGCTTTCCGACCGACGCTTACCATTAAGTATTACATCAACGACAATCCTTCGGCTGATTTTGATTCTGATGGCGTCGCTGCTGGCTCCGACTTTTTGATTTGGCAGCGGAACATGGGCACTACCGCGACTGCTCTGAATAGTGATGGCGATGCGAACTCCGACACGGATGTCGACTTCGACGACCTCTCCGTCTGGACCACTCAGTATGGCACAGGAGCGAATCAACTCGCTGAATTACGGTCGAGCGGTATAAACTCTACGACTTTATTGGAGGTTGCACAATTCGCATCGAATTCTCAACCTCTGGTGCGTTTTGAGAAAGGAGAGTCTCTGCAAACGATGAGTGCCGAAGGGCTACATGGAGAGGTGATTCCTCAAGTTTCCCGCGCACTGTCTGAGAACGACCGAGTAACATCTGTGAGGGCTCAACGGTCGACTGAAGAAAAGACGTCGCCGAACGAAGAGCTAGAGCTTGCCCACGAGAAAAAGCTAGAAGAGATCGTCGACTCAGTCTTCTCCGAAGTGCAGACCGGTGAATGGCAAGTCTTGCGATAATGCATTCTGTTTATCGCCTATGGCATTCCTTCGGGGAAGTTCGTCATTATCCTTACCGCAGTTGTCCGGTCAGGTCGATTTGATCCTCGCAAGGAGCGACCTCGGCATGACTGCTCCTAGACAGCACACGCTGTGATCAGCTCGGACTGATAGGATAGATTGCCGCGGTGTCCACGTTGTTTCGGCAGTAGTTCCCCCTCAAGGTGGTTCGTCTATCGATCGATTAGTTGCCCTTTAGTTCCATGTTCCACAGCAGCTTGCTGATGTAGAGTTGCATATCGGGGTCTGAGGTCAAGGCGGCAACTCTCTCTAGGGCCTTCCGAGCTTCGGCCGGGTGGGTGTCCTTCAACGCTTCACCGAGTGCGGCGGCAGCTTCTAGGGCAGAGGGTTTTAGTTCTGGGTCTGCCACACAAGACAAGGCAACATCCAGAGATGCCGGCGTACGCGCGGCGGTCAGACGTGATAATATGAGCTGCTTGTCCTCGACCCGCTTGGCAATGGCCAAAGCCTCCTTGAGTCGCTCGCAGGTACCCTCCGGATCTGAACGTCCTTGTCTGGCAATAACCCGTGCGAACCCACGTAGAGCCCAAATGCGGTGTTCTTTTTGTTCCGCGGTTTTGGCAAGCTTCCACATTTCTTCGGCGACCGAATCATCAGGCCAGTTGGTAAGAGCACGTAGGGCAGCATTGCGGAGTTCGGCGTCATCCTGCTTCATCGCATCAAGGACAAGCCGGAGTGCTTTGTCGCCTCCCATTCGTCCCAAGCAGGGCAGCAGTGCAATGCGTTGTGATAGATCCGATCCAGCCAACGCTTGGAGGAGAGGTTCAGATCGACTTGCTGGATCAAGTGTTTTCAGGCACGTAATCCAGAGAGTGCGCTCCACGGTGCCGCGTACCGTGCCAGCCGGAGTTTCCGTGAGCATCTCGATCAGTGGTTCAATCGTTGTTTCATCCGGCAAGGCTTCCAAGGCGCGCAATGCTGCGAGACGCACAGGCTTAACCCCATTGCGGGCCAAGTCCAGCAAGCTCGCCCGCGCATCCCGGGAGCCTCGATTCTGGAGTGCTGCGATCGCGGCAATCTGACCATCAGGTTCGGAGTTCGGCAGCATCTCGATAAGGATCGACTCAATTTCGGGTCCGCCAAGACTTGAAAGGACGGCAACGACTTCGTCGAAGAGGGCATCGTCCTCGCGGGACGCCAATGAGACTAAGAGTCGAATGTCCTCAACTGACCCCGAAACGCGAAGTGCGCGCACCGCCGTAAGCTTTAGCCTTCGATCGTCCGAACTCAGCGACGCAATTGCTGTGCGTCGCACCACGGAACTTTCGCGATTGCTCAGTGCATCAAGTAGAAGGATCTGCCTCTGCAATGACATCCTCGGGATTGCTTCGGCCAGGATGTCAACCTGCTGTTTTGTCGCTGATTGCCGGGCAAACTCGGCAGCAAAGTTGCTCAGCTCATCATCGTCCGACTGGAAAGCATCGAGGAGACGTGCCGTCGCTTTATCGGGCTCGCAAAGTAGCCTGCCTCGTAGGATTGCAACTTCAAGTTTCGGATCACCGATCGTCTGAAGGGCATCCATCACCACAGTCGCTTCTTTGAGCTTACCTTTCGAAATTAGCCTTTGCGAAATCCTTAAACTGGCATCCAGGGCCACTTCTCGCTCACGTCCCGATGCTTGTTTCGCATAGCCGATAACCGCTTGCTGAGCCGTTTCAGTTTCGATTCCAGCGAGAGCAATCAAGGAAGCGCAGGTGATTGCTTCGCCATCGTCGCTTAGCAAAGTGACCAGCGCTTCTGTTGCGTTTAGATCGCCACGACGCCCTAGCGAGGTGATCACACCGATCAGTGGCTCTCCTTGTAGCCTGGGAATGGCGTCGATGAGTGCCTTCGAGGACTCCGCGCCCGGAATCGATTCCAACGCATAGCGTGCCATGTGAGACAATTCAGAGTCATCAAGAAGAGGCGCGAGAATCGACACCGATTCGGAGGTTCCAACTTCCTTTAGCTTACGGCAAACGAAAGACTTCGCGGCATCGCTAGCAGTTTCCGAAGCGAGGATCGGCAGCAGACGATCCTCAAGATCGACTCCTGCGACAATTGCTTGGTCAATGGCTAGCAGCTTGTCGCGATCTTGCCCCCAATCGATTGAAGACAGGGCCGACAAAGCCGAATCTAGCGGAGTCGAGCCTGGTTGTTGCGCGTAGACGGTAGGCAATGCGACTAGGGCAGCAAGAGCCAACACGAGCATATTGCGTGACATTTCGTTTCTCCCTCATTGATCATTGGGGTACGATCCCCTTCTCTCTCAAAGTACCCAGGGCTCGCGGTACGCTCGATTTAGCCATCGGTCTGCCACTGCGTCGTTGACGAAGCGCTCGGCGACTGGATCCCACTGAAGTGGACGATTCAGCCAGTAAGCAAGGTTGCCAAGATGACAAAGCGACACGGTGCGGGCGCCAATTTCGACATCAGCGTGTGGTTTCTTGCGGCTGAGCACACACTCCAGGAAGTTGTCGCTGTGGGCCTTGGCTCCCTGCATCGGATCCTTGGGACCTGGAGGTAACTTCCATCGACCGCGTGGTTCAATCCTCCATCGATTGGACATGCCGTGGCCCCATGCGTTACCTTCCTCACCTACGAAGTACACCCCCTGACGGCTCATTGGCGACTCGTGGGTCATGATCACGCCGTTAGCGAAACGATACGTGAGCCACTTCACCTCTTTTCCGTCAGGAGGCAACACCTCGACTGGCCCTGTTTCATCTAGCCCCGTCGCCCATTTTGCGATGTCGAAGTGATGGCAGCCCCAGTCGGTCATGCCGCCGCCAGAGTAGTCGCGGTACGGGCGAAACATCTTGTCGACCAGCAAAGAATGGTAGGGACGCCAGGGCGCGGGCCCTAGCCACAAATCCCAATCGATATGATCGGGGGTTTCTTCCGCTGGCAGGTTGCATGGAACGCTCGGGCCCCCACAACTGACATGCACCTCGCGAATATTACCGATGATGCCATCTTGAAGTGCTTGGCAGGCGTATCGAATGCTCTCGTAGGAGCGACTCTGGCTCCCGGTCTGCACGACCCGGCCGTAACGCCGGGCTGCATCGACCATCGCCCGAGCCTCACCAATCGTGAGCGAAAGTGGTTTCTCGCAGTAGACATCCTTCCCGCTTCGGCACGACCATACGGTCTGGATGGCGTGCCAATGATCTGGACTTGCAATCACCACGGCGTCAATATCATCCCTCTTAATGAGTTCTCTGAAATCGATGTAAGTCGCGCAGTCCTGGTTGCCGTAGAAGGTGTCGATAGTCGCTTTGGCATTGTCGAGGTAGTTTCGGTTAATGTCACACACGGCAACCGCTTGGCAGACGGGATTTGCCATGAATGATTGTACAAGCGAGCCAAAACACCCCTGTAAGCCCTTGAAGCCAACACCAATAAATCCGACAGTGACGCGATTGCTCGGCGATGGCCGACCTAATCCCAGTGCGGTGGCCGAGATGATCATCGGGGCTGTCACAGTGGCGGATGCACTGGTAGTAAGAAACTGTCTGCGGCTCAGTCGGTGTAGCGACATATCACTGTTCCCTAAGAGAGCTGTGTGACTACTTCATAGTAATGATGCCCGCTCGTCACCTGCCTACTGAGATTCAACCGCTTCCAATTTGGGCAGCTCGTCCTTGATCGGTTCGACGGGCTTTGGTGGGGGTGGGTCTGGCAAAGTTAGTTTGGCTTTCGGAATGGTCACATCAGCGCCGGTTTTTGGAAGCTCGACGTGGGCCGTCCAGAGGATTCCATTCACGATGGCACGACGAAACTCGTCGATCGTGAAGTTGTCGTGGAAATGTCCTAAAGTGGTGCCGAAGCTGCGCCCACCCTTACTATTGGGGCGTTCGAGACACCACGCTACGGTCTGCTCGACACCGTCGACGTTCACTTGCAGAATTGGTTGGGCCTGTTCGCTAAATTTCAGATTCAGATAGAACTCATCACGCAACTTATAGGGTTTCCATCCCTTGCACACCGGGTGATCAGCCTTCGCTTGCTGAAGTAACCGCTTGTCAACTTTCAGTCCTGCGTGAGCAAAACTGAACCATCCTCCCAACAGGTTCATGTACTCAGGGCCGTACTGGTCGTCCGTCGTACCGGTCGCCCAATGAATGGCCGTGAGCCCAACACCTGACTTGAGCAATTTCATCGCCTGGTTGCGTCGGCGCGGATGAAGCAAGAGGTCCCCTGCCGGACGGGAATAGAAAACAATCGCGTCAACACCTTTTAACGCTGCCGGGTCCTTGGGCCAGTCGTCTTCGGGTGAGACGATCGCTTTCACGCCCGGGGTATTGTTCAGGCACGCCGCAAGCAAATTGCACCCCTGGCGATACATATGGGTTGCCCAGGGATGATCGAGCTTGGTAGAGATGAGAAGAATATACTTCGAATCTTCTGCACTCGTGTCTGAATCGGGTTGTCCTATTTGCTCTCTCGCGTGAGCTGCTTTTCCCGCGAGAACCACTACAAGGGCGAGCGTGACGACTAAGTACAAGACGTTGCGAGTGAGCATCATTCGGTTGTCCTACGTTGCGACTATGTGGTCTAAGCCAGGCGTTCAACGATTACCGCTTGCGACGAATTCGTGTGAACTCTTCTACTTGTGCCGTGATGGCCACTTCGGTCGGTAGCCTCTCCACCGAGCTCGCACCGTAGAAGCCGTCCACGATGTCGAGATTCTCAATGACGTATTGAGCGTCCGATGGCTGCGCTATGGGGCCGCCGTGGCAGAGGACGATAACATCCTCACGCACAGTGCGAGCCGCTTCTGCAATCTCTTGAATACGTGGCAGGCACATTTCCAAGGTTAAAGCGGTTTGTGCACCGATCGATCCGGATGTCGTTAATCCCATGTGAGCCACAATCAGGTCGGCCCCTGCCTCGGTAAGCAGCCTCGATTGGTCAGCATCGAAAGCGTAAGGAGTGGTCAATAAATCGAGTTCGTGAGCTGCCGCCACGCAGTCGACTTCCAGGGTGAATCCCATACCCGTCTCTTCCAGATTTGCGCGGAACGTTCCATCTATCAGACCGACGGTCGGGAAATTTTGGATGCCGGCAAATCCGATCTCTTTTAATTCACGCAGGAAGGAATCACGAAGCATGAAGGGGTCCGTTCCACAAACGCCGGCTAGGACTGGGGTCTGCTTGACGGCCGTGAGGACTTCGTGAGCCATCTCTTTCACGATCTGATTCGCGTTTCCGTATGGCATCAGCCCAGCCAGCGAGCCTCGTCCCGCCATTCGGTAACGACCGGAGTTATAGATGACGATCAAATCGATGCCACCCGCTTCCTCGCACTTGGCGCTAATTCCTGTGCCAGCGCCACCGCCAATAATCGGTAGTCCATTGGCGATCTTGTCACGAAATCGATTGAGGATGCTTTCTCTAGAAGGAGTCACTTCGTCTGCCTTAGTTGAAAGGGGCAATACAGGGTTGTCGATACTCCAGACTTTAGGCCGCAGCTTTGAGGGCCAGGAATTCACTTGCCAGGAGGTTCGCGAACTCAGGATCGTTGATGTGCAATGGTGACCAGACAATTCGACGTCGGTCCGTCACGTTTAGCGAAGACTTCAGTTCTTGAAATAAAGCTCCATCAGCATCCGGGTCGTAGAAGGGTTGGTCTGGAGCATCCAACATAGAAACGCCACCTTCCGGGACCACAACCGTAACGGGGGCTTTCGAACGGTTCAGCTTTTCCGTAATCCAGCTCGCGATCCGTCGATTTTCATCGGGTGTTGTCCTCATCAGCGTCACCTGCGAGTTATGTGCGTGTAGGTTGCGATGGCGAAACTCAGAGGGTACGGAATCGAAGGCACCAAAGTTGACCATATCAACCGCGCCCAAGCTGACGACAAGCGGGATCTGTTGCTTGAGCATTGAATCAAATCGGGTAGGACCGGCTGCAAACACTCCGCCGACGATCTCGTCGGCTACTTCGGTCGTGGTGATGTCCAGTACTCCCAAGATCATACCTGAGTCTACGAGTCGCTCCATGGCACGACCGCCGGTCCCAGTTGCATGGAACACAAGACAATCAAATCCCTTCTGCTCCAGTTGCTCTCTAGCGGCGGTAACACATGGGGTGGTAACACCGAACATCGTCATGCCGAGCGTGGCGTGAGATGTATCCTCTACAACTCTATCACTGGCCATCCCAGCGATAGCTCGTGCCGCGTTGCTTAGTATCGACCTTGAAACGACATTCAGGCCCGCTACGTCTACGACCGAGTACATCATCGTGATGTCACTGCAATCCACATAGGGGGCAGTGTTTCCGCTCGCCACCGTGGAGACCATTACTTTTGGAAGCCCGATCGGCAGAGCGCGTATGCCTGCTGTAATGAGTGCCGTGCCTCCGCTTCCACCGATCCCCACCACTCCCGCCAAGCGTCCACTTTCCTCCTGTTTAAGCAAGAAGCGTCGCAACGCTTCTCCCATCTTCGTGACGGCTTGGCCCCGGTCACCCTGCGGCAGCACCGCTTCCTGTAGCACCTCCTGTCGAGAGAAATTCGGAAGAACGGACGGCTTGGCAAGCGTTCCTACATCGACGGTCAGCACCTCAGCGCCCGTTCTTCGCACGCAGTCGGCTAAGTATTCCAACTCAGCACCTTTGGTGTCCATCGTAGCGATAGTGAAGATGGTTCGACGCATTGATCTCACCTGGTTGGGTGGAACGGACCACAGACCTCTAGCGGTACTTTCAATCAATCTGAACAGCTTCCGAGGCGGATTTCAGCAGAGCAGAATCGGTCAAGAGGCCCTCCAAGTGGTGATTGTCGCCGGCTTTGGTTAATATGTCCAATAAATGTAAAGCCGCGATCAATACTTCTACGATATCAATCAGATTGTGACTGAAACCCGCCAGCTTCGCTATTTTCTGACTCTTGCAGACGAATTGCATTTCGGGCGGGCGGCTCAACGGCTAGGAATTGCTCAGCCGCCACTTAGCCATCAGATCAAGAAGCTCGAACTCGAACTCGGCGTCCAACTCTTTCGAAGGACGAGTCGAGTTGTTGAACTTACGGAAGCTGGAAGATTACTACTGCCGGAAGCGCGAATGATTCTCGAGCGGGTAGGTGCCTTTGGCTCGATCGCTAGTCAGTATTCGGCAGGAATTCTGGGGCCCTTGCATGTCGGTGCTGTTAGTCCGGCTCTAGATACATTCTTACCTTCGCTCATTATGGCGATGCGATCTGCCTACCCGAATGTGCAGCTAACGATTCGCGAGATGCGCACCTCCGAACAGCTCGACCGCCTGAATACCGGACAGTTGGATATCGGCTTCATCCGCCATTATCGACAAGACTTGAAGCTGTATGAATCGAGGTTGCTGCGCCGAGATGCATACGTTCTTGCGGTGCATTGCGAACACCCTTTGGCTAGCAGGAAGCGCATTCGTTTATCTGATCTCGACAAAGCTCCAATGATCATGGCGCCACGCGATCTAAGGCCAGAACTGCATGACAGTATCATTGCTTCCCTTCGGCGTGCTGGGGCAAACGTGCAGATCGTTCAGGAAGCTCCCTCGAAGCGGACTGAACTGGCGTTGGTAGCTGCAGGGATCGGCCATGCTTTCGTACCCAAGTCCTATCAGGAGTGTTTCCCCAGGTCGGACGTCTGCTACGTATCGCTGGGAGGAGACTTGCCCGAGATCGAGATGCTCGCTGTCTGGGACAATCATCGGATTTCCCCCGCACGTGATCTATTCGTCAGCAAGCTGCCAAGTCTGAAAACATAAATCCCGCAGGCTTCATGAGAATCTCGTTGAGAATATCCAAATGAGGAATGTGTGACGCAAATGGAGGCTTCCCGGGGCAAAGCAGTCAGCCAATTCGAAGGACCGAATCCTGTGCATAGGGTGGACCAACGTGGGCTCGAACGCTTCTCTCGAACTGAAGGCGGTGAAAACGACCTCAGCATCTTTTGGTTGAAGCGATTCGTGCCAATTCAGGCATTGCCCTCGGCCGCTCTGGCCGGCTCAGGACGTCATCACTAAGCACACTTCAGAGGCTACACCTGAAGGGCACACAGCAACGGCGTAGACCCTATGAGCAAGCCAAATGCCCAATAGCTAAACAAAACACGCCGTATAGCTTGCCACCTTGCCCGAGCGAGCCCACAAGCTCGCCCGGGCACTCCCTCTCAGCCAGCCCCAAGTACCAACTCACTCGAGAGCAGATTCAACGATTGGTCCGCCTCCACCGGCTGCCCGCGCAGCCACCGCACGAACTGCGACAGCATTAACCCGGCAGCAATCGCCGCCGTGTAGATCGTCCCACCACTAGTGCAAGCTCCCGCCTGGGCTTCGCGCTGCGGGAACAGCGATTCACGATACGTCTCTTGGCTAATGCTGTCGCTAGAGGTGAGAACGCGTAGCACTTCGCCACGCATGCGACCATCGGCCCAGAACTGACAGCGCTCAGCAACCGATCGCCAGATCGATTCCCGTGCCGAAATCGAATCCACACAACAGAACACGGCCCCTTCGACCGGCATGTAGCTGCGGAAACGGTCCCCAATCGCGTTGACCGTTATCCGTGGGTCAATCGCAAGGACGGCCTGCTCAGTCGCATTCACCTTCAACTTGCCTAAGTCGCTGGCCAGATAACCCTGTGTCGTAATGTTCACCGCTTCCACTACGTCATAATCCACCAGATGGAGCGTTCTCATTCCCAGCGACGCCAGTTGCAAGGCGACTTGCCGGCCAATGGCCCCCACACCGATGACGGTTGCTTCCAAGTCGAACAGCCTCTCGCTGGGAACCAGCTCTCGCTGTCGCTCGAAACGGTCAGAGTGCATCGGCAACCTCCTGTTCCGAAAATCTCTGCTCAGCAAGCGTCCAGCGATACTGATCGTAGGCATCCCACTCATGAGGATCCCAGTCGTTCGGAACTGTCGCCCAATCCTCGCGGACTTCGTTGCCGATCGGCGTGACACACGCTTCATACTCCGCGTGCCAAGCTTCAAAGTCGGCTGCTGGGAACTCACAGTCGCAATCCACCTCGACAGGCAGTTCGACGACTCCGCCCGGCCCCACCCCAAACTGCAACCGCGCATAGCTGGCCCCTTCTTGAGCCAGAATAAACATGACCGCCCAGTTACAACTCCCAAACACCCGCGCAAACGTCTCCTCGTCGGTACCACTGGGACGGGGAGAATCACCTGGATGGGTGTGAATCCAGATCCGCGCAAACTGCTCCGGCGTTCTACCCCGATCGACTTGCGAATCATAAAAGTCTGCCACTGCCGTATCCTTGAATTCCACACTGGCCCAGTCCGCCTGCTGCTCAACGAGCACGAGGTCTTCGACCAGCAGCAGATCCTCGGCGGAGCTGATCCCAAACCCACCA
>JAVJRG010000003.1 GCA_040218535.1 Lacipirellulaceae bacterium
CCATCTCCGAGGGCTTCGGCGAAGGAGCCGACCGCCGTCGCATCCTCGCCTTCCGCATAGGAGTTCGTGCCGGTCGCCGTCGAATACGCGGCTTCCGCCGCCGCGCCCGCACCGAACGCACTCGCCCCCTCCGCATCGGCAAGGCTGCTGACACCGACCGCCGTGGAACCGTCTCCGTTGGCCTCCGCGAAGGCGCCGGCTGCCGTCGAATCTTCACCGTCGGCAATCGTGCCGGTGCCATAGGCCGTGGCATAGTCGCCCGCCGCGCCGCTCTGGAAACCGAAGGCCGACGAGCCTTCGCCATTGGCGGTGGCGGCGGCGCCATAGGCCGCAGAGAAGTCGCCGTCCGAAACGCTGGAATTGCCGAAAGCGGCGCTGCCCTCGCCGCTCGACTCGGCGCCCGCGCCGAAGGCGGAACCGCCAAGGCCGGTCGCGCCTGCCGAGTCGCCGCAGGCCGTTGCGTTGGGATTGGTGGCCACCGCGCCATTGCCGGTGCCGGAGGTCTCGTCGACGCAGACGGTCGCGTCCGCGCGGGCGGGTGTCGCGGGAAGAAGCGTCAGGCAGGTGCCGGCCGCGAGCATGAATGCCGCGCCATACCAGCTCCACCTGGATCGAGCCCCCCGGCCCATGCTGTCCCCCTGCGCCGCGGCTCTGTCCGCAGCCCTGCTCCGCGCACAAGGCGAAGCCGTCACCCGTCCTGTCAAACAACCTCAACCGGCTGCCCCATAATGAAACAGTAAATTCAGACCCGATAGAAGCAGTTTGTACGGTTAATGAGACTCCTGGCTAACGAGCAGGAGGTAAGACGCTGCAATTAATCACGTTTTCCGGCGTCTCGCGGCGCCCCCCACCTCGAACCGTCATGCCACGGATGAACCCGCCCCTGTCCGCCTGAGCGCAATCGGTGGCGGAAGCGATGACGCCCCCCAACCCGAAACCGTCATGGCCCGGCCTTCCTGTGCAATCAAGGTGGCGGGCCATCCACGCCTTCCGCGCTCCCCGCTATTCCCACCCTCCCCCTGTGGGAGGGTCAAACGGACGAAGTCCGTTTGGGGAGGGGTAAGCGATTTCCCCCGGCATGGGACCAACCCCGCAACTGTCACCCCGGCACGCGTCGCCGGGACTCACCCTGCCGCGCCGAAGCGAAGCATCAGCGTCGCGCAAGCGAGTCGCCGCACCACTTGCCGCAGCAATCAATGTCGCGCACCATCTCCCACACTAAGAAGACGAGGAACCAGCAATTCTCGTGGTCGTGTTCGCCATCCCTAAGCCATCCGAAGACTAACAGCGGCATAACGGAGTTGCGGCAAGACATTGATAAACTTGGGAACGATAGGTTGATGCCAGAAGATCAAATCCTGAACGAATCTGAACATCCGGATGAGCCAGAACTCTTGGATGAAGAAGATACTAAATCCGACTTCTTCATCAAACCATGGGACCCTAGCAAGATTCGGATATCGACAAAGTCGTTCTCTTTGCGGGATGTGGTGACACAGATTGATGACAAAGACATCGACCTAGCTCCGGATTTCCAACGTGAATATGTTTGGAAAGTTCGACAGCGAACTCGCTTGATTGAATCTATTCTACTTGGAATTCCACTCCCCGCCTTCTACTTCAACCAGGGGGCAGACGGTAAATATCAGGTAGTGGATGGCGTCCAGAGATTGTCCACGATCGCAATATTCATGCACGACGACCACCGCCTGGATAAGCACGATCTAGAATATCTAACCGACTCCCATGGCCTGACTTACAGCGAACTCGATCCAGTTGCTCTTCGGAGATTCCGGACAACGCAAATCGTTGTTCACGTCATAGAGCCACAGACACCGGATGAGGTGAAATACGACATATTCAATCGCGTGAACACACTTGGAAGTCCTCTCTCTCCTCAAGAGATTCGGCACGCCATGAGCAAGCCACGATCACGTGACTTCCTCGGTCGCCTAGTCGAATCCCCGGAATTTGATAGGGCCACGGAGTACCAGTATTGGCGCAGAGATCCTGAGCTCGGAGAAAAGGTACGAGATAGCGGCCGTATGACGAATCGAGAACTCGCACTTCGTTTTTGTGCTTTTCGAAACTTTTCAGATGAAGCTTACCGCCAGTACGCAAGCTTGGATTCATATTTGGTTGATTTTACCCATAGACTCGACGGGCACTCCGAACGTCAGCCGCCGATTTCAGAAGCGGAGCTTGCCGCACTTGAGCGCGACTTTAAGCGAGCCATGGTAAATGCTGAGGAGATTCTTGGTAACGCCGCCTTCCGTCGTTGGCCCCTCGGACAAGGAAAACGCGGGCCGATAAACCGCGCTGTCTTTGAGGCTCAAGCAAACGCCTTGGCGGACTACTCGCTTGAGCAGATTGTTGGACATAAAGAAAAGATAGTCAGTGCTTTTCGCGGGGCTTTTGCCCAACCTACTTATCTTCGTGCTGTCACGGTCGGCACTGGTAGTCCGAGCACAGTAGTTTATCGGTTGCAGGAAACGAAGGCCCTACTTGCGGCGGCAATAACATGATCACCAATATTGACATCCTCGGTTTCAAACGGTTCGAACACGCAGCTTTCCAACTAGCTCCGCTGACAGTGCTCACCGGCTTGAACGGGTCAGGCAAGACGTCGTTGATCCAGTCGTTATTGATTGCACGCGAAGTCGCTCTGAATCAATCTAACGTACTCCGTCTGAACGGCCCATTCGGTCTGGAACTTGGCGCAGCAGAAGACGTGTTGAACTGGGTGTCTAAATCCCCGATCAGGATCACTATCGAGGATGACGAGAGCGGCTACGGAATGTGGCAGTTCGACGTGCTCTCACCAGATGCTCTCTATTTAGGAGTCACGTCACGGTCGCCAAACCTTCCACTAGCATTCAACGTGCACCCTCGGTCATTCACATACCTCTGCGCAGAGCGATTTGGCCCCCGCAGCATACTTGGCAGCTCTCCTCTCCCAGATCATGAACTTGAAGTGGGCGTGCAAGGAGAGTATTGCGCCCACGTTCTAAGCGTATTGGGAAGTAAAATATTAGAGGATGAAAGCCGAAAGCACCCTTCCCGCCAAGACACCACCTCAATGCTCTTGAAGTATGAAGTAGAACAGTGGCTCGGAGAAATTGCACGGCCAGTTGAAATTACCGCAGAGCGTCTCCCGGGCTCGTCAGTAGTCAAAATGAGTTTTCGATCTCATGGAGGCGAATGGGTAAGCGCACCCAACATGGGCTTCGGTATCTCCTATGCACTTCCAATTATTCTCAGTGGACTGATCGCTAGGTTCGACGGCCTCATGATTGTCGAAAATCCTGAGGCACACCTACATCCTGCGGGCCAGTCACGAATGGGAGTATTTCTCGCTTGGCTAGCGAGCAAGGGTGTGCAGGTCGTTCTGGAAACGCACTCGGATCATGTGCTCAATGGAATTCGTCGCGCCATTGGAGAACACCGTTTCCTCCCAGCAGAGAGCGCCTTGGCATATTTCTTCAGAGAAGACCAACCCGGCGAGCCGCACCCACTCGCGGACCAGCTTAGATTCAGCAACACAGGCGGCATTTCTCATTGGCCCCCGGGCTTCTTCGATCAGTACCAGATAGACGTAGCCTCGCTCGGTCGAATTCGACGGCAGCATTAAGCTCATGTCATTCGTCGTCGATGGAGCGGAATGGAAATTTGATGACTGGGCAGCAGATGAAATAGTTGCCGACATCGAAGCTGTACTCGAATTCGTGGAGACATCACGGGAACGCGGCGAAGTCATTTACATCGGTGAAGATTTTCAACGCCGTGCCATGCTTGACGGCAAGGATCTTTGGTCCATCGCGTCGCGAGGAGGAGATCTCAACCTGCCCTCTGAAGTTGTGCAAGAGCTTGCTGCTTGGCTTGGAAGGGCACCTTGTTATCTTGATCAAGAATCGTGGCCAGATGGATTAGACAATACCATTGCCATTGATGGGGGCCCTGACTTGGACAATCTGGATGTCGCATGGGCGCATCATTCAGTCCGGGCAAACTCTCCAGTAGGCTGCCTTGGCCTTCGGACATCGGGCATTCATGAGACACGGTCCGCCACAGGACTGGCTAAGATATTTTGGGTGCGAACTGAGGAGGATCGCCTCTCGTTCTGGCGCAATGCGATTATTTTGACAGGCGACAGCCACGCATCCCTGAGGCGATTCGCCCCCCATGCTTATCCGTACATCTATTTCCACAGTGGTGCGCTTGATGATGCCAACACACTTGGCGGCGGCTATCTTGCGTTGCGCGAGAATATCCGAGAGTGCCTTGGAATTTTGAACGATTACGGTCGCTGGGTGTTCACAGCCCCTCCTCCGCCGTTGCGCCCCTCCGACCCGGCTGGGCCAAACCCAAACACGCGCCCCAGTAACCAGATTATTCAAGCACGGTTTCGGGGATACGGTTTCGATGTTGCGCCGGAAAATCCAAATGTTTTCTTGGACAACCACTGCAGGCGTGCGCGTGAGATAAAATTGGGTGAACGAACGATTTACTGCGAATGGCACGTAAAACTCGAGCTACACCGCAACCGAATCCACTTACACGCACCTATATCAGAGAGCGGAGAAAAACTTATTGTGGCAATTATTCGCGAACACCTGCCACTTCCGTAACCGAACTTCGCCGACGAAGCTCGGCGCTAAAAAAGCCGGCCCCTCTCGGGACCGGCTTTTCCGTATCCGGACTAACCCGGAAGCTGCTTAGGCGGCATTCGCCCCGAGCACAGCCTTCGTCTCGAGGAATTCCTCGAAGCCGAGCGGGCCCCATTCGCGGCCGTTGCCGGACTGCTTGTAGCCGCCGAAGGGCGCGTTGAGGTCGGGGCCGGCGCCGTTCACATGGATCTGGCCGGCGCGGATCTGCGCGGCC
>JAVJRG010000004.1 GCA_040218535.1 Lacipirellulaceae bacterium
ACGAGGCCTGGCTGGAGGACAACCGCTACATCAACATGGACCTGCTGCGCGAACAGAAAAAGCTCGCGCTGAAGGCCGCCGCCTGATCAATTCGAAGCCATGACCGCCAAAAGCTTTTTGCACAACTTGACGGACACAACCTCGCTATTGAGGCTCGCCTCCACCGCTCGATAGACTGCAGGAAGGCAGCCTCAACAGCGCCACGAATAAGCAGCGGGACGCTCTGCTAAGAACGCATGGGTGCTCGGTCTTAGCCGGTACATAATTCGGGAGACATAGTGGGCAGGCCGTACGAACACGAACTAGCTGCGCTTTACACGACAACCTCAGAGGTCTTCGCCATGGACCTCTCACCACTCCAGAGGGTCATCGCGGACGGCGCTAGTCGCGGCCTCATCGTTGTCGCCTCCGGTGGATCTACAACTTCGGCCAGCTTGGCTGCTGACCTTCATATGGCAGCAGTAGGAAATCTGGCCCGAGCGATGTCTCCGCTTGAGTTCCGAGCTCTCGAGGCGCTTGCAAATTCGAACGTGTGGCTCATTAGTGCTGGCGGCGAAAACCACGACATCCTCGATGCCGCACGTCATGCTTTCTTATCTGGCGCTCACTCTGTCACTGCAATCGTTGCTAGCCGGCAGTCGAAGTTGTCCGACCTTGTCGAACAGCACGAGTCGGGGCGCGTGATCACTCTTGAGTTGACATGCGGGAAAGACGGTTTTCTTGCAACCAATAGCCTTTGGGGGACTTGTTTGCTCTTGGTGAGAGCCTTCCGTGCCGTGTTCTCCAGCGCGGAGAGAGGGGTCGAGGCCCCGGATGCGCAAGCGATGATCACCTGGGCACGCAACGCGGTTACGGAACAATTCAAACCGTGCAGCAACCTCGTGTTGATTGGAGATCCAAGCACATTGGTCGGGGCCCGGGATTTAACCATGAGGGCCGAGGAAGCGGCGCTCGCTTCTATCTGGGCCACTGACCTGCGAAACCTGGGCCATGGCCGTCATTATTGGTTCGCGGCTCATGGCCGCAATGCGTGCGCCTACTTCCTGGTTTCAGAGGAATACACCGGTTTTGCTAACAAGTGCGCCGAATTGATCGGCACTGGCAGTCCGGCGACCGTAGTTACGATTCCAGGTGACTCTGATACCAGGATGCTAAGCGCGATCGCCTTCTCCCTCTACGCCGCTGGAGCGCTGGGTGCACATATACGCCGTGACCCTGGCCGTCCCGGCGTACCGAAGTTTGGGGAGTCCCTGTACAACCTTCGGATGCCCTATCAGGAGCGGGCGGCCTCATACGATCGTGAACAGCGCATTATTGCCGCCAAGCTAGGCATGGCCCCGACCGACGCGCTGCTAGAACGCGACGCCTATGAGCAATGGAAGCTACATTTGCGTGGTTTCGAAGAGAGGCTGAGAGGGGCAAGCGTCCGAGCTCTCATTTTCGATTATGACGGCACGCTGATCGACACAACTCGAAGATTCGAGCCCCTCGCCGCGCCCATCGTCGAAGAGTTGATCCGCGTACTCAATGCCGGCCAAACAGTCGGAATTGCGACGGGCCGGGGCGATTCCTGTGGCGAAGCCCTGCGGGCGGCACTTCCCAAGCATCTTTGGGCTAAAGTGACCATTGGGTACTACAACGGTTCGTTGATAAGGCGCCTTGACGATACTTCTTTCCTGGAAAAGGAAGCGAGCGAGCAAATTATGAACGTTCGCCGACGGATAGAGGATATCGCGCCTTCAGGCCGAAGGGCATCGATCCGGACGTACGAGAAACAGTGTTCGGTCACGTTCTATGACGGACGAAGTGTCGAACAAGGTTGGATGGAAGTTTCCGCCGTCTTGGCCAGCTTGATTGACAATCAAATGGTTAAGGTTTGGAAATCGTCGCATTCGGTCGATATCGTGTTATCCGATGTTTCGAAGACTGCCGTGGTAGATGCTATCGCCCAACAGCTCGGCTGCACCGTCGAGAACATCGTATGCATCGGCGACCAAGGTCGATGGCCAGGCAACGACACTGAATTGCTAGGAAACCCTCTTTCCCTTTCCGCCGACCGTTGCTCCTTCACTCCCGACCGCTGCTGGAACCTAGCGGGGTTTCCTCGGAGGCAACTCGCCTCAACACTTGCCCAACTCCGCCTATTCGATGGAGGACCTGGGCGACCGTTCGCATATCGAGGTGAACTCAGTGAATAACGAAGTGGCACTCGAACTGTTAGCGAAAGTGATGGACTGGCAGCTTGATAAAGCGGTTGACGAGATGCGGTGGTGGAAACTGATCTCAGCCGTCAAATACGATGGTTACCGTGACTTCCTCGCGGGTGCGCGATTTCTTGAAAGCCTCGTGGGCTGGTTGCTGCAGTTCAGCGAGGAAGATAGAGAGGCGGCATACAAGTTCGCTCGCCACCGCTTGGTCTACGTCAGCGCGCTTGAACGAGAACGGTTGATCCAAGCGATGTATCCCCGGACGGTCTACCCCAGACTACTGAAGGCAGTTGCCAATAAAGCGCAAATCCCACCATGGAAAGTCCATAAGAGTGGCGAGCTCATGAAGCAGGTGAGGATTGCGAGACGTAGAACTCTGTTTCTGGGGCTTAGCGATGGCGCACGTCTTGACTCGTTCCGTCACGCCAACGTGGGGGGCCGTATCTCGAATGAACAAGTTGTCATGGGCGCCCAGCTGGACAAGCGCAAATGGGCTGATCTGAAGAAGGATCTGACGCGCGACCTACAGCACCTCGGGGCGGACATCGAGCCCACTTTCGACTGCATTTACCTAGTGGACGACTTTTCAGCTTCTGGGACGTCATTTCTGCGGAACGAAGGATCCGATGAAGGCGCGGACTGGAAGGGCAAGCTGCCCCGGTTTTTAGAGTCGCTTGGATTCAATGAGGACCCAATACAGGCAGATAATTGGAGACTCATCGTGCATCACTTGATGATTACGGATAAAGCGTGTAAGCACTTACAGGATAGCATTCAAGAGTTTATGGCCTGCGCGGATGAATGCTTGCCCCGGTTTAGTGACTACGAGGTGACTTACGGGCATAAATTTTCAGAGCGCCTTCCAGTGCAAGAGGGTTGCCCGCTGGACGAAGAGGTAATCCCGCTTACAGATGACTACTACGACAACGCGATTGAGACGCCAGCCACTCGCAAGGGGGGTGTTGACCACTTAGGTATGGGCTATGCGGCTTGCGGCTTGCCTTTGGTGTTGGACCACAACACACCCAACAACTCCCTTGCGATGCTGTGGGCGGAGTCTGCGGGCAAGAACGGAAGCCATCAGATGCGCCCGTTATTTCGCCGTCGGCAACGCCACGAGTAACAGCCTTGCCAAATCCATTTAAACATCGCGCCAGCGAATATCAGGGCAACGAGTTCGAATTCCTGGCGACGTTGACACCCTCACTGTTCCGCATGACTCTCGACGAGTACAAGGACCCTGAGGACCTGTTAACAAGGGTAGTAGTGTTTAGCGCCCCCCCGGGTACGGGTAAGACCACGCTTTCTCGCTTCTTCCAGTTCGCGACACTTTCTCGACTTCTCGATAAACAACGCCGTAGTCCGGACAAGCAACATGAAGAGCTGCTCCAACTCGCGTCTGAGCGAGGATTTATATCGCACGAACGTGTTTCTGTTTGCGGTGCGCGAGTTTCGCTTGAGCGTGACTACCGAGACCTAGCGCTATTGGGATATCGCCAGGAAACGGCAGATACCCTTCTACTTAGTCTTCTCGGTGCCCGTGCAGTTCTGTCGTGGCGACGTGGCTTCCAAGATGCTGGATTAAGCCTCAATTCTATTCGCGTCGTACCGACCAGCGAGGGTAGTGCCCGACTTGATTCAATCGGCGGTAGCAACTTTCAAAGCATCGTTGAACGTGCGGAATTCGTCGAGTCACGCCTTTTTCAACTGACGACGCGTTTTGTTCCGCCTAACGAGGAGGAGCTACTCGAATCTATACGATCTTCGTTCCTTCCTTTGGTGGCCATTTCTCGTTTCGAGCTCCCAGATAATCACGGGCAGGTCCTACCACTGTTGATGATGGATGACGCCCACTCCATTAGTCGCGAGCAACACGACGCCCTCTTGAACCACCTATCCAGTCGAGAAGTCGTTATTGGGCGTTGGGTTCTACAACGAATGGAAGCATTAGATGCTGAAGGTGTAATCGCCTGGGGGGACGAAACAAGACCTAATCCTACAAGTGGCCTGCAAAGGAGCCGGTCCGTTCTCGATATTCGAATGACCCAGTCTTACGATGAGGCGAGAGGCGCCGTTCGTAAGCGGTTTCGGAAAGCAGTAGCTGAGTTGGTATCCCGCAATATTGCGCAAATGCCGAACCTGACAAGGTTGGGCATCACCATTCCCAACTTAGAGGAGCGGAGCGAGCCGACGGATAAGCAGCTCGAAAAGCTGAACAAGCGTATGGAAAGCGCGATTTCGCAATTGGAGCTACCCCCCGCACAAGTAAAGCAAATCGTCGATGGCGTCAGAGAGTATCTGCGAGAGAAGCCGCAGTACAGCTCGAACGGACTACTTCCCCCGATGGCAACAATTCTCTTGCACCGCCAGTTCAAACGCACCCCCCAGAGGTCGTTGTTCGACGAGAGTTCACAGCCTGAACTAGCGGAAGAGGTACAAGTTGCCGCTGATCCCGGTATTCTCGCCGGAGCACAAGTTCACGCGTGGCACCGGGCCGGCCTTTCCTACCTAGGGGGCCTTGATACGCTAGCAGATCTCGGCAGCGAGAACGCTGAAACAGCCCTCCAACTTGCCTGGCAGATTATTCGATTACTTGAGGCTTCGTTGATCGCGTATGACCGCCGCGGGTCCACGGCACTGAGCGTCAATGACCAACACGAAGCGCTCCGACGCGAATCCGAGCGAATTCTTAGCGAATGGAGCTTCCCTTATGCGGTCGAGGTGCGTCGACTCGTGGATCGAATTGCACGACGGTGCGTTGATCGTAGCTTGGAAGACTCAGCGCCGCTTGGCGGTGGTGCGCACGCAATAGGAATTGACCAAGAGAAATTCGGCGCCGTGCTTGAAGAACCCCGATTCCGCGAGGTATTGCGCTTTGCGTGTGGGTACAACGCTCTTGTACTGACACCTGGGAGAAGAGCCAAGGGCAAGATCTGGACATTACTCGAACTCTGCGGTCCTGCGATAGCGGCCCATGGATTGACGACCAGTCGAGGCGGATTCATTCCGCTAAAGGTGAACGAACTGATTGCCATGATCGACGAGGCGGAGTAATGAATAGTTGCCGCTGGGAAGAAGGACTGGCACACCTCGGCGAAGAAGTCCCCGAATTCCTGGATTCATTATTGTCCGATGGGACCAGGAACGTCCTTTACATCGCGGGAGCTGGCTTTGATCCGCGGTCATCGCAATTGCCAAGTATAGTTGCGAAGAACGGGGTTTCACGCCGAGGAATCTTTATAAGAGAAGAGCGTCCGAACCCCGATTACGAACTGGTGAGGCGCGGCGACGATAACGCAGAGGTGCTTGGACGCCTATATCCAACCTCCGATGTTATCTCTGTGCACATATTCGATGAGGAACACGCCGTTGTCGGCGGGCAAAGTGTTTGCCTGAAGATCCGGGACTGCCTCTCGGATTCTCAACTAAACGAATTTACCGACGTCATTGTTGACATATCAGCCCTTTCAATTGGCGTGAGCTTTCCAATAGTGGGGCTGCTTTTTGAGAAGCTTGACCAACAGGACAGAATCAATCTGCATGTTGTTGCAGCTGCTTCACCGCAATCTGGGCAATTCGCCGAGATTGCGGAGTTTGCAGAACGTTATCAGCACCCTAAAGGTTTTAAGGGCGACCGGTCGGAAGCGGACGACACTGTTCGGCTTTGGTTGCCACAGCTCACTTCGGCAAAGAAACGTGCCTTTTCTAACCTTTACAAGGAATTAGAGCCTAGAGAAGTCTGCCCAATTTTTCCTTTTCCCTGCCATGAGCCGCGCCAGGTTGAGCAACTGCTTGAGGACTTCAGTGGTGAGCTCACCGACGAATGGGGTGTGGACTTGCATCAGATGCTCTTTGCTGCAGAACACGACCCGCTTGATCTTTATAGAACCATCGCTCGCGTGCATGTCACGCGCAAGGATGTGTACGACCGAGCGGGGCGTTTGTCAGCAACGGTCTTGTCACCAATAGGGTCCAAAGCGCAGGCAATCGGGGCCTTGATGGCTGCACTGGAGTTCGACCTGCCGGTGGCTTACGTCGAGGCGCGTCGCTTCGTTCCAAGTCAAGAGCCATGCTCTGGAGAATTGGACTCGACGCGACTTGTTCATGTTTGGCTCCTTGGGGAGGTGTATCCTCTACACAGGTCAGGAGCGTCAAATGACACTTGAGCATGTAGCCATCGGTACGCCGAGAAGCGCCCTCGTCACCGGGTTTGTCGCGCTCGACGTATTGCATGTTGATGGGGCCGCTCGGGGCTCTCGTTACCGCGCGGGGGGAACTGCAGGCAATGTTGCAGCCATTCTAGGGGCGCTTGGGTGGGGAACGACGATCGCAGGCCCAAGGCGTGGGTCGTTAGTTTCCAACTTGGCGGTTGGTGACTTCGAACGCTGTGGGGCGGTTTATCATGAGTTGTACGATCAAGATTTCCCCGTCGTCGTCGAACATTTGCAACGCGGTGAATCGCACCGTTTCTCATTCAGTTGTCCGACCTGTGGGCATGGGTTCCCTACTTTCCGGCGAAGCACATCCCCCCTCCCGGAGCTTGCCTCCTTATTGCAAGGCCGGGACGTCTTCTTCGTAGATCGCTTATTTCCAGGAGTGGTTGAAGCAGCTTTCGCTGCGCGAGAACGTGGAACCGTGGTCGTTTATGAGCCCTCGGATCCTGCGGATCAGCCTTGGTCGGCCGAGATGCTAGCCACCGCAGATATAGTTAAGTATTCGTCAGACAGGGAGAAGAAAATGCCCTGGTTAACCGATGGGTCCGATTCATTGGTCGTGAGGACAGAAGGGGCTAAAGGCGCGGCATGGCGCTGGCGCGACATCTCAGTCGAAGACTGGCGCACGCTTCCCGCTAGCCCTGCCGCAAATGTGGTTGATACCTGCGGAGCCGGCGACTGGATGACTGCAGGTTTACTGATGGGCATGTTTGAACTCATGAGCGCTCACCGACAAGGTATAAGCCCGCAAGAGGTCGACCGAGAAGTGCTTGCAGCACAAAAGCTCGCGTCGTGGAGTTGCAGGTTCGCGGGTGCTCGGGGTGCTCTTTACGAAGCAGGCGCGCGCGAGGCGCTTCGTCACCTATCCGGCGATCGATCATTAGTATCCGCGGTCGATAGTCATGCCCTCGTGGAACCGGTAGAAGCCATTGAGTCTTGCGTGGTGTGCACCGGAGCGTGACTCAATCACCGTGCTCCTACGGCGCCAACAAGTCCGCCAAATCTCTGAGGGCCGCAGCTAGTTGACGGGCTGTCAACGGCTGTTGCGCGACGCGCTCCGAGATTAAGTGCCGGGCGACCTCCGTAGACTTTTTCCTGCACGTCAAATAATTAAAAATCTCTACTAGAGTTGGCGTCTCTCGCGGCGGCTCACTGTTCAGAGCTGCACCTACGGCGCTGGCGGAGCGGCCGGTCGCCTTAGTTAAAGCACTGTTAGTTATCCCATTCTCATCCATCAGACGCCTTGCTACAGCTTGCATCCTGGCGGCAGCTTCACTTTCTGGTGCTGAGGGACGACCTACTTTGGCCACGTCTAGTCACATTTGTCACTCTATTAAAAATAGTTTACTCTTATCCTACGCCAATTAGCAATCGCCGACATGGACGAGATTCGCTTTTACCGAGCAAACGAGCGGCCCTACGGTGCCTTCAGCAACCTGTACAGGCGAGAAGTTGAGTTCGAAGGGGAGGTATTTCCTACCGCTGAGCATGCCTATCAGGCAGGAAAAGCGCGCAAGCAAGCCGTTAGGGATTGGTTAATGGCCGCGCCGACACCTGCCTTGCTGGCGATGGCTGCTCACGGACTCTACTATTGGGATATTGCGCCAGGCTGGTCCAAGAACAAGTTCGACCGAATGAAGCGCGTGCTACGCGCCAAATTCGCCCAACACGAGGACCTGCGTGAGCTGCTGCTCGCGACAGGCTCCGCAAGACTGGTTGAATCCGCCATGGTCGACAACGAGGTCAACAGGCTGTGGGGCGAAGTTAACGGCGCTGGCAAGAACATGCTCGGCACGCTTCTTATGGAAGTGAGAGATGAACTGGTCGCTGGCGACGCTATCGAGGAAACCGAGAAACGGCGCAGAACCTGTGCCGCCTGAGCCTCGGCTCGCGCTTACAGATGGAGTACCCCCGCCCCTGAAAAGCGGACACAATGCACCGAGTATTCAGGGGCCATTTTAATTCCGCGGGCCCACAACGACAGGTGGCGGACAGCTAATAGGGCGGAGCCCCCCACGGCCATCCGATGAACCAGCCCCAGTAGCAGCCGCAAGGCAGAGGAACATCCTAGGCTCTCAAGTCGATCAGCCTCTCGGCCAATGCTATGAAGCCGAGCCGAGACACTGCGCAAGTGCAATTGACGCATCAAGGCGATTGGTATAGAGCTAAGTGCGCTGAGACTGCGTGAGCCTCTGAACGGGTGTATTCACGCCCGTGTGTGCTGGATAGCGCCCGTCAGCGTTGGGCCTTCGCCTTGATGAGGGACTGGATCTTTTCCTTCTGGGCATCGTCTCCGCTCTGAGTGTTGATCAGAATCAGCTGGCGCGCAAACTCCTGGATGCGCTTTCCGCTGATGTGGTTGTGGCCACCAATCAGATCTCCGTCAACCAGGATGTTCATGTACGGGTTTCGCGCGGCTGTTTTGTTGTTCCGCTCGAGGACTGCCCCATGGAAGGCGATGCTGCCGCCTGGTTGATCGTCTCGCCATCCCTTATTTGACATTCACAAAGGTCGCTAGCTCCTGTAGGTCCTGCGCGATGGCAACGCCCCCGTCAATGCGAGTTTCCTGCTGATTGCGCGCCCGAAGATAATGGGTCCGATAAGGCGCGAAATGCCCTACGGCAGTCACGTTGGCATCGCCCTGATCGATCGATTGGGTATCCTCGATCACCGGGTTGTAGCGCTCAACCTCGCGCTCATGCTCGAACATCGTGGAAAGGTAGGCAGGTCACCCTTTTATGCAAGGGCATCCAGAGTGGAGTGTAGGTTCAGGGGCTAGGGCGTACCGGCATCAAGAAACATGATCGACCTAGTTCAACGTGCAGCTCGACTACGCGGAAGCAGAAACGCCTGACGTTATTCGTCAACACGACCGCCCAGCACTGAGCGCATGTGCAGCGATCATCGTGTCTTGCGACCCGTTAGGTGTCCCGCGTCGGCGGTGTAACGCCCCCAGGAAGCACGGCATGCAGCGGCGCCAGGAACGCCTGAAACCGTTGCACGCGCTAAGGCTCTCTGGCCTGGCGACTACGCCTTGCATGAGAGTTCTGCATAGGTGACGACAGACACGAAGATTTCGTGGCCCGAGAAAGCAGCCCGTTCCAGCAGCTGGATTAACGACATCGGCGCATTACGGATGCTGCAACTGCTGGTACCGGTGTCCAGCATGTAGCGCATCATCAGCACTCCGAATCAGGTCAATACCAATCCCCGGGCGCTCGGACAAAAAGTAGTCACCAACATCCGGAGCATCCATCAATGCGCTCCAGCTGGGGCGCTTTGGCTCAATGACAAGTCGAGAACCCACTCGGTACGTGAGCACCTCTTCGACATCACCCAACTCCATCGGTAATCACCCCGTTTTTAACGGAGGCCAAAAGTGGAGCTATGCAGCGGCGGCCAGCCGCTGCATGGGGGTGATGCCGCCGAGCGCCATGTTCGGTCGTTCGTGATTGTAGAACCAGAGCCACTCGGTGGCCGATTG
>JAVJRG010000006.1 GCA_040218535.1 Lacipirellulaceae bacterium
AGTGCATTGGATTACCAGACCCCAGCGGCATTCGCCGCCAGCAGGCTTGCTTCCGTTCGGCCTACGGCCTCACTCCAGCAAGCCTGCTGCAGTAACCCCGATTCTCTCACTTAGGCTGGTACTGAAAACGGGGGAAGGTCAGAATACGCTAAACATCGAGTACGTCCTGGGCTTCAACGAACCGGAACGCCCCGACCAGGCGAATATGTCTGTTGCCCAAGCGATTGATGTCTGGGACATCATGGACGATCAGCTCTCTGGGGCTGGGTTGAAACTCGTTAGCCCTGGCGTCTCTGATAACCTGGCGGGGCGTGAATGGCTCGCAGACTTCATGTCTCAGGCCGCGGCGAACAATTTGATCGTTGATGAGATTGCCTTCCACTGGTATGGCGGAGTCAACCCGAATAATCCCGTAGGGTCGGCGAATGGATTTCTCAGTCGAGTCGACTCGTATTACAACACGTATGGACTTCCCATCTGGATTACCGAATTCGCAGGTCTTGATTTTGGGAATACGGTGGGTAGTCCTGAACTGATAGCCGCGAATGCCGCGTTCCTTGAGGTTGCCATTCCGGGCCTCGAAAGTCGACCTTACGTGAATCGGTACTCTTGGTGGCAGTACGGTCAATCTGACAACGGAGAGCAAGACGATAGCCGACTCATCGAGCAGATCAACGGTGTCTGGACACCTACGGTCATTGGAGATCCCTATCTGCCGACCTACGGTACGGGCGAGACGTTTGACATCGACGGTACCGACTACAGCAAAGATACGATCTACCTTAAGGGAGGGACGGTCACCAATACGGGCGCACCAATCACACCAGCAGTCGATTCGGTCTATGCACTAGAGAACACCAATGTCATGGGAGGAACCTCTGATTGGGCAATGGGAGAGGAGGGGACCGTCGAAATCAACTCCGGCGCAACCCTTCAGAAGCAAGATACGAACACGATCCGTTTGCTTGGCACGCAAGTCAACAATCGGGGCACCTTTCACCTATCGCAAGGGACCGTCTCTTTGGAAGATGGCGTTCAAGTCTCCGGGACAGGCAGTGTGCAACTTGATCCGGGCGCGACGATGAGTCTTGGCTCCGCACCCGATCGAGCCGGTGTTGGCATTAGCCAACCTCTGGAACTTCATGGGGGAACGGTTGTCAGCAACCCCATCGCCGATGGCACGCACATCATCTCCGGAACGAACACTACTCACGGAACTACAACGTTCGAAGGGAGCGGTCTGCTTGTGGTGACAGGGCCAATCGTGGCTCCAAGTGGCGGCGGTGGAGGTGGAATCACGAAAGCAGGCTCAGGGACGCTTTATCTAGCCAACAACAATACGTACGAGGTCGATACGACGGTCGAAGAAGGGACTCTGCGTTTAGCGAGCGGAGGAACCCTAAGCGGCTCGCAGAATATCGCAGCACGACCTTCTGGGACGCTCAACGTCACTGAGAAGCCAAGCGGCTATATCCTCTCGAACCAGAATCTGGCCCTCGAAGGGAAAGTCGTTGGCTCGATCCAAGCAACCGGCGGCAGTACGATCACGCCACTGGGTAGTTCGAATCTCATTGAAGGTAACTTGACGGTTTCGAACTCGATGGTGAGTGTTGGTGGGGACGGTTTTAACGAGATGCAACCCGTGCCAACGATCGTGAGCACCGGTTTGCAGCTAAACTTCGACGCAGCGCTCGATACGGCAGGGGATTCCACTTGGACAAATGCCGCCAGCCCAGGCAGCGATGTTGCTTTCGCCGGTGGAAGTAGTCCCGCGGCGATCTCCGCTCCCAGCCATCCAGGTGTTACTGCCGCGTATCACATTCCCACGGTCGGCGGTGCGGAAGGGCTGAATCAGTACTTCGAGGGCCAATCACCTCAGCGAAGTCAGCGTGATGCTTCCTTTGAAGTCGTATTCCACGTCTCGGATACTTCAGCGGGCGGCGATCAAGTCCTCGCCAAAGTCGGCGGCACGGGGCGTGGCGTTTCCTTTCTGCTCAACGATGGGTCGTTGAGCTTCAACGTCAACGGGGATGACACAGCGACCTCAACCTTGAGTACATCTCTCAGTCCTGGTTGGCACCATGCCGTCGGCGTGATCGATTTGTCTGGCCAGGGTGACGATCTGGCAAACGATTCGATGTCTCTTTATGTGAATAACGTGCTCATCGGAACCCTTGAGAACTTGTTGATCGACGATTGGGCGGGAGGCAATCTTTCAGGCATTGGGGACACCGCAAGTGTGCTGGGAGCCGGCGGCACTCCAATACCCTATCACGACAGCATCGCGATTGTTCGCTATTACAACGACATTGCTTTCGGCTCCACCGAAGTTGGCATCAACCACAACAACCTTGTCGGATCAGGAGTTGCTTTACCCACGCAGATGAATATCGACGGCGACTACCTTCAACAAATCGATGGTACGCTGCAGATGGATCTCTTCTCGCCAAGCAGTCACGATGCTCTTGATGTGACAGGGACAGCAACGCTCGACGGCCTGCTCGACATTAACGAGGTTGATGGCTTGGCTCCTTCAGTCGGCGATACTTTCACGATCCTCTCTGCCGATGGCGGAGTTCAGGGCGAGTTTGACTCGGTCGAACTCCCAATCCTCTCCGGACTGCAGTGGTTTCTCGACTATTCAGCCAACGACGTCAGCCTCAGCGTGATCTACGGTGCGGACTTTGATGGCAGTGGCACCGTCGACGGGGCCGATCTGATGATTCTGCAAAGAGGAATGGGACTCACCGGTCAGTTGGACAACTCCAACGGCGACGCCGACGGCAATGGCGTAATCGACTCCAATGATCTGGCCATCTGGAAAGCCCAATACGGCACGAGTCCGGGCTTGCTTACAAGTTCACTGAAGGCAGTCCCCGAGCCGAGCTCGGCATTTCTTCTAACGGTGGTCGTACTCGGCTTGGTGTTCCAGCGACGCGGTAATCAATGAGAGCGACTCCTTGATTGCCTGAAGTACGAGTCGCTCTTTGTCGCTGGCAAGGAAACCAGACAGAAATTGCGTCCTCGCTTCTCCAGATTCGGTATCTCGTGCCGTTTTTTGGATTGCTTCTTGAGCGCAAAACGCGCTCAATGAATCGGGTAAGTGAGCCAGTTGCACTTCGTTGGCCACCGCGATCGATCCCAGGAGCAGTAATTTGCGATTCTTCAGCCTCTTTGTATTTTCATGGATACTTTTTGCTCTCTCCCCGGTTAGCTTGGGCTCGGAACGAGTCACCGTCGCGTCGTTGGACGAGCTACGAGCCGCAATAAAGACAGCAAAGCCAGGCTCGATCATTGAGGTAGCAAAGGGCACCTACGAACTTCAGCGCGATCTTGAGCTCAAAAGACTCGTTGGCACGCCAAAATTGCCCATCACGATCCGCGCGGGATTTCTTCTACAGACAAGATTCATAGGAAGGCATGTCGTCAAAGTGCGAGATTCCCGGCATTTGGTCCTCGAAGGATTCCGCTTCGCGATGGATGAGGCTGCTGGTGGAAAGAATGGTTTGGTCAGTGTGCGCAACTGCCAAGACTGCCGCATCACCCGTTGTGACTTTTCCATGCGAGGTGCAGAGGACTCCGAGAAAAACCATACTTGGCTGACGCTTTACGGGGGAGCGAGCGCACACAATCAAGTTGACCATAATCGGTTCTCAGGGAAGCGAGGAAGAGGCTACTACCTCTTCATCACTGGCGAAGGAGATTATGTTTCGCAAGGCGACCTGATCCGGCGCAACCACTTTGTTGACCGAACCTACGGAAAGGACGAGAACGAGTTTGAAGCCATTCGTATCGGCGAAAGTCGCATCGGCAACGTGGGCGGAAAGTCGCATACGACCATTCGCGAGAATCTTTTCGAGCGGTGCCAAGGAGAAGACGAAATTGTTTCCTTCAAAGTAGGCGGGGGTAAGTTCCTCACCAACTCAGTGATCGATTGCCACGGCAGCATCGTGTTCCGTGACGGCAACGATGGTGTCTTCGCCGGAAACTTTGTCATTAAAACTTACCAAGAGAGACCGTTTGCAGACTTTCGCGCAGGTGGCGTGCGGTTTTACGGCTCTGGCCACCGGGTTTACAACAACTACTTCCAGGGCTTGGATGGAACGTCCATGAAAGCGCCACTTGCAATCATGCACGGCGCCCCGGCGGGTAGCGGTGCCCAAGGAGTCGCCGACGGATTGCCCGCTTCGGACTGCCAAGTTGTTCACAACACTTGGGTTCGCTGTGCTCAACTGCGGTTAGGACATGCCTCGAAGAAACGCCCTTTGCCCCCCGAGAATTGCGAGTTCTCCGGAAACATTGTCTGTGAGACCAACGATAGCCAGCTCTTGAATCTCTTTGAAGCGGATGGAATCTCGTTCTCTGGAAACATTCTCTACGCCAATCGCAGCAAGGAGACGGGAATCGAATCGCGAGAGTTTTCAGAACGAGAATTTCGAGTTGTTGACCCATTACTCAAGCAAAGCGAGGGGCTCTACCGACTGTCGACAGAATCGCCTGTAGTCGATGCGGCTCAAGCCAAGTATGAATTCCTTACCCACGATATCGACCAAGAAGCCCGTGACCTGAAGCCTGATGTCGGGGCTGATGAGTTGGGCACTTCAAGCGTTAGGAAACCGCTAACACCATCCGAGGTGGGGCCTACCGCAAAGTAGACGCTCGTTCTTGGTGATTTTCCGGAAGTCACTCCGGCGAAAAAAGATTGCGGATTTCGCTACCTCAGCCAATGATAAATAATGGCTTATCGCGTTACGGCACGCATCTTCATTCTTGCTTCTGCAGCTTCTACTCACATGCTAAGCGTCTTCGGAAAACTGATTTCTTCGCTGAGGGTCTGCGTAGTGGTCACTCTCTGTCTCATTACGAACCCCGCAGTAACGTCCGCCAACGAGAGCGCCTGGGTGAAGACCAGTTCCACGGGTCGATTGATGTATGTCCCTGATGCGGAAGGGGATCGCATTCTCGATTTCTCAGGAGTCGGGTATCGAGGCCAGGGTATTGAAGCGATCCCTGATAACGTCCCCAACGTGGTCACCCTCTCACCAGTTGCCGGAGACGATACGGGAAGTATTCAAGCAGCGATCAATCAAGTCGCCGCGATGCCTTTAGGACCGGACGGGTATCGGGGGGCAGTATTTCTCAACGCTGGTGAATACGACATCAACTCACAACTTCTGATCAACGCCAGCGGGGTCGTGCTTCGTGGAGCAGGGCAGGGCACTAATGGAACCGTTTTACGTGCGAGGAACGTCGGCCCAGAGGGCACGAACCAACGTCCGCTGATCCAAATCATTGGCAACGGCGGTCGGTCGAACGTTGGCTCCACCCGAAATCTGATCGACAAAACGGTACCGGCAGGAACGAACAGTTTTCGCGTTGATGTGCCGGGGGAGTTTTCCGTTGGCGATACGGTTCGGATCGAGCGTCCTAGCACTCAGGCTTGGATCAACGCGGTCGGGATGAACAACCCACCCAACGGCGACCCGCCGTGGCAGCCGGGCACCATGAACATTCGCTACGATCGCACGATCACTCGTGTCGAGGGAGATCGGATCTTCATTGACGAGCCACTAGGGAATTCGTTTGAGCAACAATACGGCGGAGGCACCATCCGCCGCTACGTTTGGAATGGTGCCATCAATAACGTCGGCATCGAGAACCTACGTGGCGATGCCGACTTCGATTCGCCGACCGATGAGGATCACGCTTGGGAATTCATCGAGGTTGGCAATTCACAGAACAGTGACCGGGCCGAACATGTCTGGATTCGAGACGTCACGGCTTTGCACTTTGGGGATTCGTTGGTGGTTTCGAATCCTGGCTCGAAGTGGGTAACGGTCGCCAATGCGACGAGCCTCGAGCCCGTGAGCGAGATCACGGGAAGTCGCCGTTACACCTACGACCTCAGTGGCGAGCTTGGGTTCGTCACGAACTCGACGGCCGACGAAGGGCGTCATGATTTTGTCACCAACAGCACGCGTCCTGCTGGCCCGAGTGTCTTTCACAACTCAACGGCAACGAATGCCAACAGCGACACGGGACCCCATCAACGGTGGTCAAGCGGAACGCTTTACGACAACATCACCGTCGAAGGAAACGCCATCAACGCTCGCAACCGCGGCTCATTCGGTACCTCGCACGGTTGGTCAGGGGCAAACATTACGGTTTGGAATTCTGAGGCTGACAGCTTTCGAATCCAAAACCCGCCTACCGCTCAAAACTGGCTGATCGGTTCCACTGGCACAATTGTTGAGGACACGACCTTTGGTCCGCAGCCTTCAGGAAATTACGATTCGCATGGCACGCCGGTCACAGCCGGGGGAACGACAAGCCTGTACGATGCCCAGCGAAATGACGCACGCGACATCAAAGAGTATCGCTTCACTGCGAGTTCAGGGGATTGGAACACCGCTGCCAACTGGGGTCAGGAACTGGTCCCTACGGATGTCTTTACCGTTTCCTCTCGCGATTACTTGCAGGGTGACATCGACAATTACGTCGACGACGGCAGCGGTAGTGTCGACGAGCCGTTTGTCGATCCCGCATGGGAAGCGTTCATCCTTGGCTCATCGAGTCATCCCCTGGCCGGTTTCGACGAGGTTGCCACGAATCAAAACGTCGCCTTCACGATGCAGCACGCCTTGGATGCAGGCGAGCAAGTCATCCACGCCACACTCGCCTTAGCTCTGAAGCAAGGCGGAGGGGATGTGAATACGGACTTTATCCGTGTCGCAAATTCCGGTAACCGTTTCAATTTCAGCGATCTCGGCTGGGACACGCAGATCAATCCAACAGAATCTTTTGTCGGTGTCGTTGATCTCGCATCGATCCTTTCGGATCTGCAAACAGGGTCCGTAAACGTTCAAATCAATGACGATACGGGGGTCGACTGGGCGATGTACACCATCACCGTTGCCACTCCTACTTCAAACGCCAACGATACGAAAGTGTTCGTCGAAAACGGCGGAACCGTCACCGTTAGTAACTCGGTGGCACCGATCGGAGACCTCAGCATTGGGGAAGCGGGCAGTGGTACGCTTTCGCTTACCAGCGAAGGGACAGTTGAGATCTTCGGCGACTTCACCCAAACCGCCGCTGGTGGCTTAACCGTTGAACTTTCGAGCGCAAGCGATTTCGGTACTCTCGATATCGGCGGCACTGCCACGATCGACGGAACGCTAGAAGTGAACCTGGAAGGCGTATTCGATCCGAGCGCTGGAGACCTTTTCGAAATCATCTCTGCAAACAGCGTAGCCGGCGAGTTTGATTCGGTGAACTTGCCAAGCTTGGTCGGGGAACTCGCTTGGAGTGTGCAGTACAATTCCGCGAACGTTTCACTCGCGGTCCTATATTCTGCCGACTTCAACGAAGATGGCTCGGTCGACGACATGGACCTCACCCTCTGGAAAGCCGGATTCGGCACGACCGATGCCAGTCGCTTGGACGGCGATGCCAATGGCGACAGCCTGGTTGATGCGGCTGACTTACTGGCTTGGCAACAGCAATTTGACAGCTCAGTCTCGCTCGCAAGCGCTGTCCAAATTCCGGAACCTTCTGCCGTTTTTTTGGCTCTCTTCGCGTTGGTGATGCCGTTATCCTACAGGCATCGTCGTGTGCAGTTTCGTCACGGCTAAGCAAGCTGTGGTTGCTTTTCGCGTTAACTTCTCGTTCCTTAGAGCCTCAAATTCATGTCTGATTCTATGCCCCTCGATCGCCGCCGGTTCGTCTCCCATAGCCTCCGCACCGTTGGAGCCGCTGCTTTAGCCAGCCCACTTGCTCTGGCTGCAAAGACCTCCGTGGCGAAGGAAGCCGCCGCATCCGCTGCTGCATCGGCTGCCAGTACAAAGTACGAGATCATCGCTTTCACGAAGTTCTTGCAAGACCTCTCTTACGATGAGCTTGCCGATACCATCAAAGACCTCGGCTTCGAAGGAGTCGAGGCGACCGTTCGGAACAAAGGACACGTCTTGCCAGAGCGTGTGGAAGAGGACTTGCCGAAGCTGGTCGAAGCACTCGATAAGCGCGACTTAAAAGTCGTAACGATGGCTTCTGACGTGCTCAATCCTCAACAACCGCTGACGGAAAAGGTCCTCAAGACTGCGGTCAGCCTGGGGATCAAAAGCTACCGGATGGGCTTCTACAAGTACGATCTCAAAAAGCCAATTTTGCCACAGCTCGAAGAGATTCGCCCGCAGGTGGAAGAACTCGCGGCCTTCAACAAAGAACTCGGAATCGGTGCTCTTTATCAAAATCATTCCGACGCGAAATACGTTGGGGCCACGATCTGGGATTTGCATTGGCTTCTCAAAGACATCCCTGTTGATCAAGTTGGCAGCGCGTTTGATATTCGTCACACAACGATCGAAGCGGGGTTGTCATGGCCCGTGCTGTATGACGTGATCAAGCCACACATTGGTGCGTTGTTTGTTAAGGACTTCAACTGGGACGGCAAGAAGGCCAAGCACGTGCCGCTTGGCACGGGCCGAGTCGATCCGAAATTCTTCGACCAAGTGAAGAAGGACGGCTTCTCAGGACCGATCTCGCTGCACGTTGAATACCTTGGCAAAGAAGGAACGCAGGCCAATATCGACGCACTTCGCAGGGACCTCAAGGTCCTGCGTGGGTGGCTTACTTAGCCGGCGGCTACTCATCTGATCTTTCTAATCACCTCTTCAAAGCTTGAGAAACTCCATGGAATTGTCCGGAAAGCGTGCCCTTATCACAGGCGGCACGAAAGGAATCGGCGAAGCAATCGTCCTCGATTTGGCGAAGCAGGGCGTGGACGTCGCCATAAATGCTCGGAATATTGATGACCAGGCAAAACAACTCGCCGAGCAGGTCGAAGCCCTCGGCCCTAAGTGTTGCCTCATCGCGGCTGACATGGCTGATCCGGCCGAGGTCCATCGCTGCGTCGAAGAGGCAGCCGCCCAACTTGGCGGAATCGACATCCTGGTCCACAGTGCAGGCGGCCCTTCCGGAGGGAAGCTTGAGGACATCTCCACTGAACAATGGAACCACACGTTTCAGGTTCACGTTCATGCGGCGTTTCACCTTTGCCAAGCTGCCATGCCGCTGATGAAGCAAAACAGCGAAGGGGCGATCATTTTCATCTCCTCGGCAGCAGGCATCCGAGGTTGCCCCGGAGCCCTCGCTTACGGCACCGTCAAAGGAGCGATTCTGCATTTCACGCGCATGCTCGCCCGTGACGTGGCAGATGACAATATCCGCGTGAATTGTGTGAACCCTGGCATCATTCGCACGCGTTTCCACGAAAACATGACACCAGAGCAACAGAAGCACAATCTCGCCAACCGCATTCCACTGCATCGCGAAGGCACCGTGGAGGACGTTGCGCAAGCAGTCCAGATGCTGATCACCAATGAGTTTATGACCGGCGAATCGGTCACGATCGATGGCGGAATGACCATGCAAATCGTTCGCTGATTCTTCCCTTGGGTAGGGCGACATTTCTTTTACCCCCGGTTGCAGCCTTTGTTAGAAGCTCTCTCCCGCACCGTGCGCTCGATTCTCCCGGGACTGTTTCTCGTCGGGTTTACGATCGGCACCGGTAGCGTGACCTCGATGGTCAAGGCTGGGGCAGACCACGGCATGACTCTGTTGTGGGCGTTGCTACTTTCCTGTGTCGCTTCATACATACTTTTCTCAGCTTTCGGGCGCCTCACAGCGGTCAGCCGGCTGACTGCCCTGCAAGCGATCAAGCTTCACATTCATCCAGCAGTCTCGCTGTTCATCCTCGTCGCACTGGTCGTTTGTGTGAGCGGCAGCATCATGGGCGTGATGGGCATCATCGCGGATGTCCTTGCTGCCTGGTCGGATGGTTGGAGTTCGAGTCCCCTACCGCCTCTCGCCTGGGCCTCCCTGATCACCTTGCTGATTGTCGTTGCGCTGCTTCGCAACAATGTCCGAAGCTTCGAGAAACTACTGGCTGCACTGGCAGGCATTATGGGCGTTTGCTTCTTGCTGAACGCAGCGCTCACACTTCCAGCCTTGAAGGAAATCGCCGGTGGACTCGTCCCCAGCGTTCCTAAGACGGGTTCGGGAGAGGACTCATCCTCGGGGTTCTTGGTTGTGGCAAGCATGGTTGGAACAACCGTAGCGCCGATTGTCCTTTTCTTCCGCTCGATTCTGGTCGGGGAAGCAGAGTGGACAACCAGCGACCTACGGCAACAGAATCGCGATGCCGCAATCTGTTCCGTGCTGATCTTCTTCATCAGTGCAGCAATAATGGCCAGCGCTGCAGGAAGTTTGCATGCTCGCGGCGAAACGTTGCAACATGCCAAGGAGATGATCCCGCTGCTTGAGCCACTGGCGGGCGTATTTGCTGTCGTCGTGTTCGTGCTTGGAATTACGGCGGCGGGGGTTTCTTCTCAATTCCCAAACGTGGTCGCCTTCGCTTGGTTGCGTCGCGATTATCGCGGCGAGAGGGCGGCGATCAAGAGTTCCATCGATCGCGCGTTGGTGATCGGTATGGCGTTGCTGGGGCTTGTCGTTCGCCTGTTTGAGGGAAGACCGGTTTTCATCATGCTCGCTTCCCAAGCTCTCGGGGCGGTCCTGCTGCCGACTACCGTGATTTGCCTTTTCTACTTGCTCAACAGGCGCGAAGTGATGGGGGATTATCGCAATACCAAAGGGGAGAACATCACGCTGGGGCTGATCGTTCTGTTCTCGCTCGTTATGGCCGCTATTGGCGGTTATGGCTTATTCAATTCTCAGTGAAAGAGCCAATAGCTCGCCTGCTACTGTGCTACTCGGAGAAACCTGATGACAGAGACAAATGACATTTCAACCCAGGTCGAAGCCGACAGGCAGACAATCCTTGCGGCCAAAAACCGCGGCAGAATGGCTACCTTGGGTGCTTACGTGAGGCTCTCCGGCCCGGGGTGGATGCAAAGTGCCCTCACACTCGGCGGTGGCACCATGGGGAGTAGCCTCTATCTTGGAATCCTGGCTGGGGTAAGCATGATTTGGCTGCAGCCTTTTGCGATGGCTTTGGGCGTCATCATGCTCAGCGCGATAAGCTACGTGACGCTCTCCACAGGGGAGCGTCCTTTCCGTGCGATCAACAAGCATATCAACCCTGTCCTGGGATGGTCGTGGCTCATCGCAGCACTGTTGGCCAATATGGTTTGGTCGATGCCACAGTACTCTCTTTGCTTCGCGGTGATCGAACAAAACCTGCTGCCAGAGGTCTTTACCGGAGAAGGTTTGCTTGCCCCGGGAGTGCAGGAATCGAAGTTAGGAACGTGGCTTGTTTCCATTGCCATCCTTGTCCTTTGCACGCTCGTCACCTGGAGCTACGGAAGCGGAAGCCTAGGCATCAAAATCTATGAAGGGATGCTCAAAGCGGTTGTCGCCATCATTGTGCTTTCCTTTTTCGGCGTGGTGATTCGCATGGCGATGGTTGGCGAAGGCGTGGATTGGGCTGGTGTCTTGGGGGGAATGATCCCAAAACTCCACCATCTCTACGCGCCGTCAGATACTTATAAGCCTTTGCTCGACGCTTTGGGCGACTCATCAGTGAGAAGCTATTGGAGCGATTACATCGTCAGTCAACAGCGCGACGTCATGATCAGTGCCGGCTCGGCTGCCGTGGGCATCAACATGACCTTTTTGTTGCCCTACAACCTACTCTCCAGAGGCTGGAATAAGGACTTCCGCGGCATGACGATCTTCGACATGTCGACCGGCACCTTCATTCCTTTTGTGCTTGCCACAGGCTGTATCGTCATTGCCGCGGCAACCCAGTTTCACGCTCAAGCGCCAGAGGGTGCGAGTGTCGTCGGTGAAACCATTGAAATGCCGAAGCACCTGACCGACAAGTATGAAGAAATCCTTGAGAGCCGCTCCCAGCCAGAGAAACTTCAAACCTACGACATTCCCGAGGACATCTCGCTCGCTGAAAAACAACTTGCTGCGGTGCTGATCAAACGCGACACCTACGATTTAGCGAAGTCTCTGCAAAATCTGTTTTCCGATAAGGAGGGTCGCGGCGGACGACTCTTCTCAAACTTCGTCTTCGGCGTGGGTGTTTTGGGAATGACGCTCTCTTCAATCTCGCTCATGATGCTGATCTCCGGCTTTGTCATTTGCGAAATCGCTGACCGCCCGGCACAGGGTTGGTTCTTTCGGATCGGCTGTCTCGCCTCAGCGAACGGTGTGCTGTGGCCATTGATCTGGACGGGGAAAACGAAAGCGTGGCTCACCATTGTCGCCGGTGTCTATGGTGCCATGCTTCTGCCAATCGCTTACGTGACTTTCTATCTGATGATGAATCAGAAGTCGCTACTCGGGGATGAACGGCCCAAGGGTGTCGCCCGCATAGTTTGGAACCTGCTTATGATCATCGCTGTCCTTGCGGCGACAGGTGCTGGACTCTCAGCAATCCTCGACAAGGGAGGCTACTACGGCCTCGGCTTCGCGGGTGCCTACATCGCACTTGTTCTTATTGTGCAATTCAACAGACGTGGGGCGACAGAATCCACGGAATGAATTTGATTCGCGGCGGTCGGGGAATTAGCCTGGAAACAGCTGTCTGAAAAATCGGTACCAAACACCATTTTTTCGGATTGCCTGCTCATGCGAATTCGCCAAAATCCCTGTAACGGCTGACTTTTCTGTTCGTTCTCCTCAAGACCGTCTCGCTCGATGAGCAAAGTTCCCCACGTTGCGCTCCTCGTTGAAACGTCCCGCGAATACGGTCGCGGGCTGCTTCGAGGGATTGCCCGCTACCACCAGGAGCATGGCCCGTGGTCGATCTACTTCGAACCGCACGGGCTCGACCTCAAGGCACCTGTTTGGCTGAAGAATTGGCACGGTGACGGCATCCTGGTGCGTGTGAACGATCGTGACATGGCCAAGGCGATCGCCGAGACGGGCATCCCTGCAGTTGATCTACGAGGGCGTTTTCCTGACTTAGCAATGCCTTTCATTGGCGTTGATAACCGACCAGTTTCCGAACTCGCGTTTCGCCACCTGAAAGATTGCGGGCTGAGGCATTTCGCCTTTTGCGGAACTCCCCGTGGTGAGAACCCCAATCAAGATCGGCGTTGCGACAACTTCGTGGCTCAAGTCGAAGAAGCGGGCTACGAGTGCGAGGTGTTCCTCGGCGAGCAGAAGTCAGGAAGTTCCAGCGATTGGGAGAAACAGCAGCAGCAAATTGCCGAGTGGCTCACGGAGTTGCCCAAGCCGGTTGGCATCATGACTTGTCACGACGATCGGGGCCATCAAGTGCTCGATGCGTGTCGTCGCGCCGAGTTACAAGTGCCCGACGAGGTAGCGGTGATCGGTGTCGATAACGATTCATTCTTCTGCAACATGTGCTCTCCGCCACTTACTTCAATCGACGTCAACCCGACACGGATTGGGTACGAAGCGGCTGCCCTGCTCGACAGTTTAATGAAAGGCGGATCTCAGCCGAAGGAACCTGTCCTGCTCGGCCCACCTCGCGGTGTGGCGGCTCGCCAGTCGACTGATATGCTTTCGGTTGAAGACCCCGAAGTCGCCAACGCGATTCGTTACATTCGCGAGAACGCAATCCGAGGCATCAAGGTGAGCGAGGTCTTGGCGAAAGCCTCCAAGTCGCCCAGTACGCTGGAACGCCGCATCAAGAAAATCCTGGGGCGAACCATCAAAGCGGAAATCACCCGTATCCGCCTCTCCCGTGCCAAGCTGCTTCTCTCAGAAACGGAACTGCCGATCTCAAAAATCGCCTATCGAACTGGCTTCTCTGAGCCAAAGTACTTCTGCGATGTGTTTCGGAAGAACGAGAACATGACGGCGACCGCTTATCGGAACAAGTTCCGCGATATTGACTAAGCCTTGTGTGACCGCAGCCTTGCTCGACACGAATAGTGATTTCTCGTGCGCAAGAAAAAGCCTGCCTTCGGAAGTCCGAAGGCAGGCGAAAACTGCAGCAATCCAACTCGACTCGAACTAGCTGCGACGACGACCAGCAATCGCTGGAAGACCCATCAGCAGTAGTACAAAGCTGGTTGGCTCAGGAGTTGAGAATGTGACCGTGATATTCGTGAAGTTAATACCATTGTCATTCGTGAGAGTCGTTGCATCGTCGGCTGCATTTGACGAGCCAAATGTGTTGGAGTTCGCGTGAAAACCAAGGAAGCCGAAGTCACCCGCGTCGGTACTGCTTGTGAAGTTCGTGTAGGTGTGAATTGTCCCACCTGGTTCTTCCAGAGTAGCCGTCAGCTTGAAACGATCACCTGTCCCCTTCGTGACAGAGAATGAGCCAACGTAGTCTGAATTTCCCACGAACACGTAACCAGCATCAGGACCGCTTGGCGAAATATTCGTGAAGTTTCCGGTTGTCCCCATCAGGCGACCAGTACCTGTCAGCGTGTTGACGTTATGCTCGCGGAAGTTTAAGTCTGCCGATGCGGCGGTGGTAGGATTAACGTCCATGTCCAGCTGGAAACCAGGCAAAGAGAGCGAATCTGAAGCGTCAGGATTGTTGGAAGCGAAGAGCCCATGTCCATAGGCAACATTGGGGGATCCGCTGCTAGCGTTCACGGCAGCGTCCAGGCAGCACTCATCTCTGCGTGTATCGTTCGGGTCAATACCTGCGTTGGCAGGATTCGTCGTAAGGCGGTCCAGGTGATCGAATAATCCGACCTTGAACGCAGTTGTCCTATTCGTTCCAACAGTTGCTGGTGTTGTGAATGAATAGGTCGCGGTGATCGTATCGCCAACATTGAGAAGAGACTGTGTCGCGAAAGTCGTATGCAAACCGCGGCCAGAAGTACCCGTGACAAGACCCATAGCACCGGTGGTTACTTCATCAGCTGAACTAGAGCTTGAAGTCCACCAGGAGCTGTCGAGCTCGCCACCAGTGCCAGTCGCAGCGAGATCGCCATCAGCCCAACTGTCGTTGATAATTACTGTAGTCGTGCCCGCCTGGAGAGAAGTCGCAAGCAGAGACATCACGATGCCCGTGCTTAGCGAAAAGATGAACCCTCTACTTTTCACAATCATTAAATCGTTCCCCGTTAATCAAAAGAAAATTGTTGAAGGAGATCCACCACGCACGGCTTGAGCAGATCGAAGATTGCCCACAGAACGTGGTCACAGATAAGCGTTAGTTCCATTAAGCCCTGCGACTACAGAAACAGCAATCCAATTTTCCGGACAATTTGTCCGTTTTTCTCGCCACTTACTCTTCTCACGCTCTCAGGTACTCAGACAAAGTCGATGTAACATTGTTCCACGCATCACGCAGCCATGTGCTTGTAATGGCGAGTTATAAGTGCCAGCGACACGAGGATGGAAGAACCCAGGAACAACTGTTAGCGACAGCCAGCCTGTCTTTTCTCAAGACGCCTGTTCCCAGACTAAATGGGTCGTCGGATAGTCGGAACAGCACCCCGAAAACCCTGTAGAAATTTCGGAACACGAATCTGTGTAATTGGATTGCTGTAACTGCAACTATCAAGCAACCTAGATGTACAGATTAAAGCTCCTCTGGAACAGACTTCTCAACTCAGAATTTTTGCGATTGGAACGGAGGGTGCCTCTCCCAAGGCAGCGAGTCTCCATCGCAGGTTTTCGAAACTATTCTTATTCGCTTCGAAAGGGTTCACTAATGAAACTTCTAGACTCCTATTGCGTTCCATTCGGACTGCTAAGGAAATCTCTCTTCGTAGCTGCGTTCGCTTCGGCTGTCACGACCGCAGCGATTTCGAATGCAGTCGTCGTTATTTACGATGGCTTCGGTGATGGAGATGTGAATAACAACGGCACCGCATTCGAGGATAATGTTTTTGTCCAGAATGCCGCGATGGATGATGTCATTGTGGGTAGCGGTGACACGATCGACACTTACGAGCCGTTCCTGGATGGCAATGGCAATCGACGAGATTCACCCCTCCTCTATCCGCTCGGCACGATGATTCAGGAGCCCACGAATACAGATTCTGAATATGATCCCTCCGACGCAGGTATCCTTTGGGTCGCCACAGGTGGCATCACGAATAATGGCTTGAACGGCGATCCCGCCGCCCGTCCGCGAATCATCAACGACACCACAGGCGCCCAACCCGAAACAGGGATCGGCTTCTTCAATTCGATCGCCGGCGCAAACCAAGTTATTCCTGCACTCAACGACGGCTACGCACTGGGTATTGAATCCAAGGGCCGCACGCGTTCAGTTACCGGTTTTTTCGAACGTGACCAAAGCTATTCGGCTGCCACAGGAGGCAACGGCAAGCAAGATACCGTTGCAGTGGGACCGAACGTCGACGATACGCTCACCGTTAGCTTTGACTTCCGCGTTTGGATGAGTGCCCCCAACTACAACGAGGGTGATACGAACAACCACACGCCCAACCGGGGTGAACTACGCTTCGGCATCCATCAAGACGCCGACGACGAATTAGGCGGGTCTCACATCGGTGCCGGACCAGTCATCGATGGTGTCCCCAACGCACGAATCTGGGGTCAAGAGCCTGGCTGGTTCCGAGGCGACCGTAACCCAGACCAACCTGACGCCAGCGGCGACCCGGGCTGGTTTGTGCGTCTCCCTTTGAAAGACCCCGCTGCTGCAGTTGACAATCTTTTCGGCCCATTCGCCGATGGCCGTGCTGCACGTATCAACGAAGAAACCAATCCCAACGCCGGGGATATCATTCTCCAGGGCAGTGGCACTGGCAGCGGCGGCGATGTCCAGACCGTTGCACAACCGCAAGAGGATCCCCCACTGTCGGGCAACTTCGATTTCCAGAACATCGAGACCCAGAAGCGGTACCGAATTGAGTTTTCGCTGCGTCGCTTCGATGAAACAGGCGGCAGCACCGATCCCAATGATCTTGGAGACAATATCGAAGCGACAGTCACAGTCACGAACCTAGATGACGCAAACGAAACCTTTTCGCTCAGCGGTTTCGACGCCCTCGACCCCATGATGATGGACCCCGATGCGGGCTTCTCGAGCGATGCCTTTGATTACTTCACTATCAGCACCGGTGGTTCGTCCAACTCTGACGAGTTCGACTATGTCATCGACAACTTCACTGTCGAGCTTTTCGGTAGTAACGCGCCAGTGGCTGATGCTGATGTGAATGATGACGGCATTGTTGACGGCACTGACTTCCTAACGATCCAACGGACAGACTCATCGCTGGTTCCACTCTGGCAATCGACCTATGGCACGAGTGGGGCCTCGGCCTCCGCCGCAGCGGTACCGGAGCCTACGGCACTACTAAGTCTTGCTCTGGGAAGTCTGCTGGCGTTCGGCGTGCGTCGCCGTCAGTCCTGATTTACGATTTACGTTTCTTTTCATAGTTCTCGGAGAACGCAGCTAGATTTGCACCCTCACCTAGGGATGCTCACAAAGGATTAGTCATGAAGAAATCCAAAGGTTTTACGCTTGTCGAGTTGCTCGTTGTGATTGCGATCATCGGCGTACTCGTGGGCTTACTTCTACCCGCAGTGCAAGCCGCTCGCGAAGCCGCTCGGCGGATGTCGTGCCAGAATAATCTCAAGAACATAGGGCTGGCTGACCAGAGCCACCACTCGGCAGTCGGGCACTTTGTGCCTGCTAGGTCGGGGCCAGATAGTACGACCAAACAAGCACTTAGGCACTTACGCGAGCCGGAAGAGCGATCTGGGGCGAGTGCATTCGTCCATTTGCTTCCCTACATGGAACAACAAGCTCTCTATGATCGCTTCGATATCAATGACAATGAGGGACTTTGGACTGCGGGACTATTCGGTTCGACTTGGCGTACCGCTTACCCGGCTCGTGCTGAGGCGCTCGGCGTGCGACCTGAGGTGATGGTGTGCCCCTCTAGTGGTGATGAGCCCCAGACCACAGACCCTAGCAGGCAGGGCTTTCCGGCAATTCCTGCTACTGGGAATTATGCTTCGGTTGCGGGTCATCGAGGCCTTATCTTTGGAGGCTATGGCGTCGATGCATGCATGCTCAAGCACTACAACACGGGGGTGCACCTTTACCACACTCTCATTTCGATCCGCCAGATTACTGACGGTACGAGTGCAACGATCTCGTTTGGCGAAGTCATCGATAGCCACACGCAGGAGAGCGAGAATATTTGGACCTATTGCGAACGTTACCGTAGTACTTTCCGCATGACCGATGTCGCGATGAACACCCCGCCGGACATCGTGGGACAACAAGCGAATAGCACCTTCAATGTGAATGGAGCATTCGCCAGCCGACACGCTGGTGGCTCTCAGTTCGCGTACGCTGATGGCCACGTCGAATTCCTCTCTGAGTCTATTGACTTTGAAACCTATCAGGAGCTCTCAACAATCGACGGCCCACCTGAGTTTTTAGATCAAGATGACGATAACAGTATTTGCATCTCAGCAAATGGCTGGTAGGCAGAGTCTTGGAGCACCCTCGGCTTGGGACAATTTGTAGTCGAAACGGATCAGCTTATTCAAATCCCAAAAGGGTCTTCATTAATGCGCAAAGAATACCATCTGGCTCAAATCGCTTATTGTGCTGCGATCTTACTATTCACTGGCTGTAGCGAGTCTACGAAGCACTATCCCATAGCGGGCCAGGTACTTATTGACGGCAAGCCAGTACCCGCGGGAACCATTCAGTTTGTCCCCGAATCTGGTCGTCCCTACTCAAGCAAGATTGACCAGGAAGGTTATTTCAGTCTGACCGACGACGTTTCCGGTGGTGCACAAAAGGCAGGTGGCGTCCCAGCAGGAAAATATCGCCTGGGAATCTCCTCAATGAGAGTAATTAATGAGGATGAAGGTGAAGTCGAACAGCATATTCCACCAAGTTACGCAGACTTTCGTAAATCCGAACTTGAAGTGCAGGTTACCGGTGAGGACAGGAACTTGGTGATTGAACTCACCTGGGATGGAGCGGAGAGAATGGATCACGAGAAGGCATCGACAGAGTCTGACAATGAGTCCGCCGTAGAACAGGATGATAAGGAAGGTGAGCAGGAATGAATGGCACGACGTTAACGACCAAGGAAACTTCATCCCACTCACTGTGCCGATCGAGACTAATTGCGTTGCTTTCTCTTGCGACTTTGGTTCCAGCATCGGGATGCAGCGACGGTCGACCCGAGCGAGTCCCCGTCTCAGGGCAAGTTCTCATCGACGGCAAACCACTCAGCTTTGGAATCGTGCAGTTCGTTCCCACAGGTGCCCGCCCCGCGGCCAGCAAGCTCGATCAAGAGGGCCGCTTCACACTCAAGAGCTACGATAAAGCCGATGGTGTTGTTCTAGGCACCCATAAAGTCATGGTGTCAGCAAAAGAGGTCATCGGTGAAAGCAAAGTGAGATGGCATGCACCACCCAAGTATGCTGACTACAAGAAATCGGGGCTCAGCTTCGAAATCACAGAACCAGTCGATGATCTTAAAATTGAACTCACTTGGGATGGCGGCAAGCCGTTCGTTCAATAACAGAAAGTCTTTCCGGGTTGCAAACTGTCGAGCCACCACTGAACTTTCTAGCACGAGCCGCCCTGGGCGCCTTCGTGACGGTGTCTTGCGCATCAAGTGTCTTGGCCGCAGACTTTATGGTCTCCAGCGCCGCTGAAATCACCCAAGTTCTGCAAAACGATGCTGGTCCCGGTGATACGCTCATCATGACCAACGGCACCTGGACCAATCAGACGATTAACTTCTCTGACTTTGGGACCTCCACCAACCCGATCACCTTGCGAGCGGAGACACCCGGGCAAGTGATTCTTAACGGGAATTCCACGCTCAACATCTCCGGCGACTGGCTGGTTGTGGATGGGCTGCGGTTTGAAGGCGGGTCGCTTCCCGACGGGTCCAATGCGATTGTTGAGTTCCGGGGTTCCAACGGCAACGCCACCAACTCGCGATTCACCAACTCAGCGATCATCGACTACAGCGCCACGAACGTGGACGATCGCTACCACTGGCTAGAGATCTTCGGAACGAACAATCGGGTCGACAACAACTACTTCACGGGCCAGAACCATTCCGGCGTGACCGTGGTCGTGCGACGTGACAGCCCCACGGCAGACAACCATACGATCGATCGCAACTACTTCGCGGACCGTCCCGAGCCCGTGAGCCCCAGCAGTTCCAACGGTTTCGAGACTATCCGCGTCGGCACCAGTACACAGTCGCTCAGTGATTCATTCACGACGGTGGAGAACAATCTGTTTGAGCGAGTCGATGGCGAGATTGAAATCATCTCGAACAAAAGCGGCAACAACACTTACCGTTACAACACGTTCCGTGACTCTGAGGGCACCCTGACCCTGCGACACGGAAACGATACCCTCGTCGAAGGCAACTTCTTCCTGGGAGAAAACAACAGCCGTTCCGGGGCAGTCCGCGTCATCGGCGAGAGGCAGACGATCGTCAACAACTACATTGCGAATGTTGACGATCGAGCCGGTGGCGCGATTTCTATTTCCGCGGGTGTCGATGGCTCGGCTGTCAATGAGTACTTCCAGGTGAAGGACGCGGTCATCGCACATAACACGATCGTCAACACGGCTGGCGTGCAGCTAACCTTCGATGATGGATTTGGCAGCAGTGGCCGCACTTTGCTCGCTGAAGACGTGACGATCGCAAACAACGTTTTCCGTTCCGATGGGCCAACGATTTTCGAAGGAAATGAGGGTGCGAACTGGACCTGGGAAGGGAACATCGCCTTCGGTGGCAGCCTCGGACCGAAGGCTGGGGACTCGGGCATCACAAACGTCGATCCGCAACTTAGTTTGGGTACCGACGGGCTCTGGCGTCCGACCAACCCCTCAGGGCCGACGGTCGATACCGCGGTTGGCAACTACAGTGGCATCCTCGTCGACGACATGGACGGCCAGCCACGAATCGGTGCCTATGACGTGGGAGCTGATGAGTTTTCGACAGCCATGATCGTCCGCAAGCCGCTCGAATCTGGCGACGTCGGACCAGCTTGGCTCGGCGACCCCATCGATCCGCCACCAGGCGGAGGCGGTTGTTTCGCAGACGGATGTGCCATTCAAGCGGAAGACTTCGACTCCGTGCTTGACCCCGATGGCAACGGGCTCACTTGGTCAGTTGACAACGTCGCAGAAGCTCTGGGTGGCCAAGTGATTGTGGCCCCCAATGGCGACCGCATTGATCTGCCTGCAGACACGCAAGACACCATTGCGACCTACGATCTGACCTTCGACCAAGCAGGAACCTACCGAGCCTATTACCGTGCTCGCGGGTTCAGCGGCAGCACCGACAGTATTTTTGTGCCTGATGATTTTGAGACCGACCCCGACAATAACGAATCGCTCTCCTCAAACGGGGACTTTCGCTGGGAGAACGGCGGGACGTTTACGATTTCGGCAAGCGACGTTGGGATGCCGTTGGAATTCCGCATCGGTCGGCGCGAACAAATGGCCGAACTCGACGCCCTAGTACTGCACCTCGATCTCTCGCTCAACGACGCTGAACTCGATGCCCTGTTCGACATCGTTATCGAGCCGGCGGACTTTGACGAGGACGGCGATGTCGATGCCGATGATCTGATTGCTTGGGAGACTGGGTACGGCACTCTTTCAGGGGCCATCCACGCCGATGGCGACGCCGACGAGGATGGAAGTGTTGTTGGCAATGACTTCCTGACTTGGCAGAACCAATACACCGGCACCAACGCCACCGCGTTCAGCACCCAAGTTCCTGAACCGTCCAGCCTCTTACTCGTGACACTCTTGTGCTTCGCTCCCGTAGTTCGAACTCGAACTCTTCGGTGTAGCAGCACTTCAGTTTAGGAAGGATTAGCTATGAAAGACTCAAAGCAGACCGCGAATCAGACGCCCAGTCGCCGCTCATTCCTGAAAACGGCCGCCGCAACCTCCGCGATGGCAGCTCCCTATTTTGTTCCCTCGAGCGTTTTCGGGTCCACTGCGCCAAGCAACCGAGTCACCATGGCTTGCATTGGCGTTGGCAATCAGGGCTTCCCCGTAATGAAGCGGTTTCTTGGCTACGACGACTGCCAAATGCTGGCTGTGTGCGACGTCAACCAAGGCAGCAAAGGATACAAGGACGACAAGCATTTCTACGGTCGCGAACCAGCCAAACAAGAAGTCGAAAAGCACTACGCGAAGTCGAAGGAGTCGGGAACTTATAAAGGTTGCGATGCCTACAACGACTTTCGCGAAATCCTCCAACGCGACGACATCGACACCGTCGTGATCGTCTCGCCTGATCACTGGCACGCGGAAATGACCATCCGTGCTGCTGAGGCGGGCAAGGATATTTATGTTGAGAAGCCACTCGGCCTGACCATCAACGAACAACATGCGATGATCAAGGCAGTGCGTGATAACAATCGCGTGTGCCAGACGGGCAGCCATGAGCGTTCGAACCCAAACGTTTGGAAGATGATCGAACTCGTGAAGAGCGGTGCCATCGGCGACGTCAAGCGAGTCATTTGCAATATCGGTCGCCACAACAAGATCGGCCCCGGCCCCGGCTGGGAAGAGATGCCTGTCCCCGAGGGCTTTGACTACGACATGTGGCTTGGCCCAGCTCCGCACGCCCCTTACCACGAAGACCGCTGCTTGTACCGCTTCCGTTTCAATTCGGACTACGCCGGCGGACAAGTCACGAACTTTGGTGCCCACTCTTTAGACATGGCTCAGTGGGGTCTAGGGATGGATAAATCCGGCCCTGTGAAGGTGAATCATGTCTTTGCTGAATATCTCCCCAAAGGCAGCCTCTACAATGCTCCGACCTTCGCCCATTTCGAAGCGGAGTACGCCAATGGCGTGAAACTCGTTTGCCGCACCGCTGAGCCGTCCGTTCGTTGCGTCTTCGAGGGCACCGACGGAATCGTTCGCATTGAGAACCAAGGGCGGAACTTCATGACGATCCCCAATTCGATCAAGACCGATCGTTTCGGATCCGACGTGCCCGAGGTCTACAAAAGCAACGACGATCACCAACGCAACTTTATCGACTGCGTCAAGTCTCGCAAAGAGCCCGTCGCACCGATCGAAGTGGGACATCGCAGCGCGACAGTCTGCCACCTTGGCAACATTGCGATTCGCTTAAAGAAGGAGCTGCAGTGGAACCCAGAGACTGAGCAATTCGTTGGCAACGACGAAGCGACCGCTCTTATGAGCCGCCCCTCGCGGCAGACCTGGCAGGCGTAAAAAAGAGAGTAGGTAGAAACAGTTCCAATAATACTTCAGCCGCCGGGCGTTAGCCCCCGGTTGCCCAGAGAACCGGACGCTAACGCGTTGCGGCTGATATTCTGAAACGGCCCCTAGTAGAAAAAAGAGAGTAGAACTCGCGAGATTGCACCTCCGCGAGCACCCATGCGACCAAGAATCGAGACTTGAAGGAAGCGAAACCAAGTGAACCCCCAGCCGCTAGAAATCAACGCCCACACAAAGAACTTTGGTTCGAAGGCTACCGATGTGCAACTGCGCGGCGCGGAACTCTACTTCCTCCCCGTCAAGACACGCGTGCCGCTAAAGTTCGGCACGGAGACGCTTACCTCAGTGACGTGCGCTCGCGTTCAAGTCGAAGTTGCAGATCAACATGGCAACACGGCTACCGGCTGGGGTGAGGTGCCCCTGAGCGTGCAATGGGTGTGGCCGAGTGAGATGAGCTACGAGGCTCGACACACAGCGCTCAAAGATTTTTCCGAGCAGCTTACCTCTGCCTGGGCAGGGTTTCACGCTACGGGCCACCCCATGGAAATCGGCTACGATTTTCAGCAGCAAGTCCTGCCGACACTCCTTGCCGGGTTCAACCGTGATTGCCAACCACATGAACGCATGCCCAAATTGGCCTCTCTGGTCTGCTGTTCGCCGTTCGACGTCGCACTCCACGATGCCTACGGCAAGCTGCATGAGGTTCCCGTTTATTCAACCTACAACCGGCAATACATGAATCGCGACTTGTCCGCGTTCATGCAGGGTGCCAGCCAAAATGACAATTCTGGCAGTGCTAATGGCGAGAGCATCAGTTTCACCGGAAAATATCCTGAAGACTACCTCTCTTCCAATCGCGAAGATCACTTACCAGTTTGGCACTTGGTGGGCGGGCTCGACCCCTTGGATCGATCACAACTGAACGGCCAAGCGGTGGGCGACCAGGAACCGGAGGTCCTCGACGAGTGGATTTCGCGAGACGGTCTCGACTGCTTCAAAGTGAAGCTGCGTGGCAACGACGAACCCTGGGACTACGACCGTCTCGTCCAAGTCAGTCGCATTGCTGCTACGCAGGGCGATTACGTCCTGACGGCTGATTTCAACTGCACCGTGACCGAGCCGGATTACGTCAACAGAATTCTTGATCGCCTGAAAGAAGAGCAGCCAACGGCCTACGATTCAATTCTGTATGTCGAACAGCCTTTCCCCTACGACTTGGAAGCACACCAAATCGACGTGCGTAGCGTCTCACAGCGGAAGCCGTTGCTGATGGATGAAAGCGCCCATAGTTGGGAATACGTCCGACTGGGCCGTTCGCTCGGTTGGACTGGGGTCGCACTGAAGACTTGCAAAACGCAGACCGGTGCGCTGCTTATGCACTGCTGGGCGAAGGCTCACGGCATGCATGTCATGGTCCAAGACCTCACGAACCCAATGTTGGCACAGATTCCCCACGTGCTTCTAGCTGCCCATGCTGAAACCATGCGAGGAGTCGAGTCCAACGCAATGCAGTTCTATCCACAAGCTTCAGTAGTTGAGGCGAAGGTCCATCCTGGGATTTACCAGCGTCGCAACGGGCAACTTGATTTGACTTCAATCCAGGGGCCCGGCTTCGGTTATCGGCTCGATGAAATCGACCGCGACTTAGACGAACCTGTAGAACGCTCGGGTAGCCTCTCGTAATAGCCGATTCGCCAGAAGACTTTCCATGCGTTTTTCTCTTCTCGCAATTTTTTTTGCTGCGGCTCTCTCGACTACTTCCTGCCAGGCCGTTCCTGCTGAAAACGCCAAACCAGAACCGGTCTACTGGGAGTTGGATCAGTTAGCAAAGATTCGTGGCACCGTTCGAGGGACGACGAGAGAATCGGGGCCTGAGCTTGAAGAGCAAATTGACCGCCTGCGGAAACTGGCAGACCAATCTCTGGCCCGCGGTCCTTATTCCGTCACTTTTAAGGAAGAAGTTCCCCCGAGCGGCGATAAACACGACTATTTGAGTTTCAGCCGCTACTGGTGGCCCGATCCTGCCAAACCCGATGGGCTACCCTACATCCGACACGACGGCAAGGTGAACAACGCGCTCCGGCGGCGCGGTGATCGTGACCAGATAGGGAAGCTCTCCCTGAGTGTTGAAGTTTACGCACTGGCTGCCTATCTCTTCGATGAGGAGAAATATGCTAACCACGCTGTGAAGCTGATTCGCACATGGTTTCTTGATCCCAAAACGAAAATGAACCCGCACATGAAGTTCGGTCAAGGTGTCCCAGGGCGAGCGGACGGACGCGGGGTTGGGATCCTCGATTCACGTGGTTTCATTCGTGTGCTTGATGCCGTTGATTTGCTAACCTCTGAGGGGCGGTATCCGCAAAAAGATCTAGAAGACCTAAAAAAGTGGTTTGCCGAGTATCTGATCTGGCTACGTACCAGTGACTTGGGGAAGGACGAAGCAAACGCGAGCAACAATCACGGCTCCTGGTATGCCGCCCAGACGGCAAGAATCGCTCTGTTCGTCGGCGAAACTGAGATCGCGCGAGACATCGTGGAGCAGGTACAACAGCAACGAATTCCCGAACAATTCATGAAGGATGGTAGCCAACCTGCGGAGCTGAAGAGAACCCAGTCGCTGCACTATAGCTTCTTTAACCTCGAAGCCCTTTCAGTGGTTGCTCGGATTGGAGAGAAGATTGGGGTCAATCTGTGGGAGTCGACCGATTCGAACCCAGGACTTCGCCCAGGAATCGACTTTCTCATGCCCTACGTTCTGAAGCAAAAAGAGTGGACCTACCAACAAATGCAGGAGTTCTCCCTATCCAACGGTACGGTCTACTTGCTACGGATGGCTTCTGTCCGTTACGAGGACGCCAAGTATTTAGACCCGATTGGCAAGTACCCACACCGTCATCCTGAACTCGATCACGCCCTACTTCTATTCCGGGCGACAGAGTAGCCTAAGCGGCTAGAAAACGAGAAGAGGTCATCCCGCATGTGGGATGACCTCTCGATAGTATCACTTGGAACAGAGCCGCACCTAGCGACGGCGTCCGCAACCAACCAACAACCCGGCGAAACCAAGTAGGGCGAGACTTGTTGGCTCTGGTACGCTGATCGTGTCAAAAATCACCCAACGTGGGTCGGCGTTAACGAACACGACCTCGAAACGTTCTGAATCAGGATTAGGTATGATTCGGTAGTCGTCCCACCGATGATAAATATTCCCAGAAATATTTGTCGGCGGCGTCGAGTTGACTAGCTGAACCGCTCCACCGGGGCTCGGAAGAATCGCTTGCGCAAAAGCATCTGCCCCCTGGGAAGGTAAGCCGAACCAACTGTACTGAATGCGAATGAGCTTTAGGGGCTCTTGATCGATATAGTTCGGTAAGGCGATTGGGTAGAGAATTCCATTGGTGCTTGATTGCGCAGGACCGACCATCGGCTGCAAAGCATCAAGCGGATAGGTTGGATTCGCCCCAGTCGCAAATTGACTCGGTCCCCCGGGCACTTGGCCACCGAACAAATCGAATTTCGCCATCACGGTGTTCGGTGCGCCCCGATACGGCGCCGGTGCCAAGTCGTCTGCTTGAACAACTGTGCAATAGCAGGCCAACAAAAAGCCAACGCAAGCAAACAGGCAGTTGAACTTTCTCATCACCACATCCCCCATAGAAAAGAGTGAAGCATTTCAGACGCCCAACCGCAGACGTCTGCAGTCAACCCAGCAAAGGCGACAGCCCTCGCACACTCCAGCCACCCGCAAGAATACTGCGGACTACCGCATCACACCATACTCCGTTCTGGTGGTAGGGAAGCAGGATGAATCACTAGCCTTCTTCCCTAAGGAATCGAGTGGCATCGCACACAACTCCCTTCCTTAAAACGGCTTATGTCATTTACGGCAGCCCTGAACTAAGAATGAATCTCGCAGACCGATAATTTCATAAAATCCTGGCCGAGCCTCTGGTCATGCAGGTTGGTCGGACGTGCAATCGATAGAGTCCGCAATATCGGTCGTGAAAACCTGTTACGAGAGATGATCTGCTCCCCCTTGCCGAGCCATGTTTGACCGTCACAGGGGGCAATCTATGTTTTCCTATTAGTCAGAACTACGCCTCTAGCGTTGCTGCCAACGTGGCCTGGGAAATCTGCCTAATGTTGATCCTGCCCCAAATGAGATTTCACCCGGAGTCCTTGTGTTACTTCTCGGCGCTTCTTTTTCGAGCATCCTGATTGATGTCGGGCTAGCACTGATTGCGCTGGTGGTAGGCTTCTTTGGTGCCTACTTTTACTTGCAATTCGCCAGCGAAGACTCGCTGCCCAACGGGGAAGCGGAGCCTTCCGAAGAAGACATCGTGCGTGAAGCGAACAAGGCTGAACGTGCCAGCATGGCAGTTGATCAAGTACGCGACCTGACTCGTGGTGTCGTCAGCGATGTTGGCCAACACAATGCGGTCGTCGAAGGCATCAATGACGAACTGAACGCGATCGATCAAAACAGTGCAGGCTCCGGCGATGCTGTTGCCGCCGCGATTGCCAAGATGCTGGACGCCAATGACAAGCTACAAGCTCGCCTGGAAGAGGCTGAGCTGAAGATACAGTCGCAGGCAGAAGAGCTTCGCACCCAGGAAACAGAAGCCCGCACGGATTCACTCACGAAACTGGCCAATCGTCGAGCGTTCGACCAATCCATCGAGCACAATCTTGAGAAGTTCCGCAAAGAGCGCGTTCCCTTCTCGATGATTCTCCTAGATGTCGATCACTTCAAGAAGTTCAACGATACCCATGGCCACCAAGCGGGTGATGAAGTGCTTCGCGTGGTCGGCCGCACGCTTAAGAACGTCGTGAAGAAAACTGACGCGCCATGCCGTTACGGAGGTGAGGAGTTTGCGATCGTGCTGCCATGCACGAATGCCTCCCAAGGACGAATTGCAGCCGAAAGAGTACGCAAAGCCATCGAGGCAGCAGTGGTCTCTTTCGAAGGGAAAGACCTCAGAGTGACTGCCAGTGTTGGCTTGGCCGAAGTCGCCGGTGGCGAAAAAGCGGACCTCCTGATCCGCAGAGCCGACGATGCCGTCTATGCAGCCAAAGACAACGGGCGAAATCGGAGCTATTGGCAGGATGGCGTCGACTGCTTACCCATCGATCAAGACAGCAAGCAAGCATCTCCGGCAGAGCAACATCAAAAGCCTGTCAAAGAGCCCGCATTGCCTGATAATTCCCTGCCCTCAGCGGCAACTTTCAGCGACGAACTAAGCCGTCGTGTAGCCGAGAGCCACCGGTATGGCGTTTCGCTTTCGGTGATGCATCTGGCTATTAAGGACTTCGATGATCTCAATGGAAAGTTTGGAGAAGCCGTCGGCAAACTGCTCACCGATTCCGTTGGTGGCTATATCAAGAGCACCCTCCGCGAGATGGACCTGCTAGGAAGCCTCGGAGAAGGTCGCTTCGCGGTCATGCTTCCCGGAAGTAGCGAGAATGAAGCCAAATTGGTCGGCAAACGAATCCAGACGGCAATCTCTAACTGCGCAATCCCGATGGGCAAGGACCAACTCCGTCTGGAGATGCACCTCGGCGTAGCCAATGTCGAGCCGGACGACGATGCGAATTCGATGATGAGTCGAGCGAAGTCGCTAATGGAACGCGTTGCCAAAGGCCTGCCCGTCGAGGTTTGAGCGACAACTTTCCGAGCCGAGAGGCGTAAGCCCTCGGGTGGTACTCTCACCAGCTTCCTCATGGCGGCTCGAAACTTTTCTTGCTGAACTCAAGGCTGCTACAATCGAGATATGCCTGATCAGCAAGAAGCTCCGCCGTCATTTCCCATGGAATCAGAGGGCAATGGTCATCAAAGTGTGACACGGTTTCGATTTAGCCTGCGGAGTCAGCTATTCCTAATGACGGCTCTCGGCCTGCTGTGTGGTCTCGCACAGCTCTTGCCTCTGGGCTTCAGCCTATTTGTGCTTAGCGTACTCAATCTTGCGATCACTTCAGTCGCAGCAACAGGGCTGTTATTCGCCAAAGGGCAGCGAAGAGCATTCTGCCTAGGTGCCTTGCTAACAGTTGGCTACACCTGGACAACTGGCGGCGGAGTCATGCTGCAGCAGGCGATCAGTTCTTATCGATCTTCAACTTCAGCGATCTGGCTCTGGTTCAAGTACGCCGTCTTGGTCGCGGCCGCTATCGCCAACGGCCTCCTCTGCATCTATGCCAGGCGCTACTTCGAACGCACTGATCCGGCCTCCAAGGACATGTAAAAGCTTGCCACCTTTGCCAAGCCGAACGCCCGAGCAGGACGAATTCACAAATTCTTCACGCCTCCCCTTGATCCGGGCTAAGTCTGCCCTACAATTCGAGCCGATGAGTTGGGAACGCTAGCAGTAATGCCCATGGCAAGATTGCTCGTTCTCGAAACTCGCTGGCTCGGAAGCCTTTCTTTTGGCCAACGACCTGTTTACCTCAGGTCGATCTATGCCAAGAAAGATTCTCGCAAATCCTCAATTTGGGGCTTTGACAGCTAGCCTGCCATCGCTATGATTTAGGATTCCCACCAAGTGATTGGAGGGAACAGTAACGGCCCTCTCTGAGAGCCGCACGATCTTTGACAATTTGGTGTTTTAAGCAAGAGTGGCATCTGATTTTCACTGATGTTCCTCGGCCAGCGACACGTATTCATTTGAATACAGTGCTTAGCCGTGAAACATCCTGTGATTTTCCTTTGTCCTTAGACAAGATATTTGAAGCGTTACTCAAGAGATCAACGGTTGGGTTACTTTTGTGGCCTAACCGCCAACATCTCTTTGTGGTCATTCACATGTATCTTTCGCTTCTTGTGAGTTCTGGCGAAGCCTCCGTGGCAAAGTCAGTTGGATCGAGAGCTTTTGATAAATGTGGTCAAGCTACAAAGGGCGTATGGGGGATGTCTTGGCATCAGAAGGCGATGAAGGGCGTGGAAGTCTGCGAAAAGCTCGGGGGAGTTGACAAACAAATGATGATCCCGAGATTCCTGAATTAACCCATTGTGAATACATAGCTTTGGGTGGCAAACGTGGGGAACTGAAACATCTAAGTACCCACCGGAAAAGAAAGAAAAATCGATTACGTCAGTAGCGGCGAGCGAACGCGTAATAGCCCAAACCGCGGGGGTTTCCCCTGCGGGGTTGTAGGGCTCTTCACATGGGAGTCATAAACTTGCTTGCTAGCAGAATGGTCTGGAAAGGCCAACCACAGAGGGTGACAGTCCCGTACGCGAAAGTGAGCAAACTCCCGAGGAGTTCCTGAGTAGGTCGGGCCACGTGGAATCCCGACTGAATCTACGAGGACCATCTCGTAAGGCTAAATACTCTCTGATGACCGATAGCAAACTCAGTATGGTGACTGAAAGATGAGAAGAACCCCTGTTAGGGGAGGAATGTGAACCTGAAACCATACGCCTACAAGCGGTCGGAGCACTATGCCCTTCGGGGAATGTGTGACGGCGTGCCTTTTGCATAATGATCCGGCGAGTTACCGTGTGCGGCTCGGTTAAGGACTTCCGGTCCGAAGCCTCAGGGAAACCGAGTCTGAATAGGGCGACAATTGGTCGTACGTGGTAGACGCGAAACCAGGTGAACTACCCATGAGCAGGTTGAAGCGCGGGTTAAACTGCGTGGAGGACCGAACCCACTTAGGTTGAAAACTGAGGGGATGACTTGTGGGGAGGAGTGAAAGTCTAATCAAACCTGGAGATAGCTCGTTCTCTCCGAAATAGCTTTAGGGCTAGCCTTGAGTTAACTATGCAGCGGGGGTAGAGAGACTGATTTGGTTTGGGGCCCTTCCCGGGGTACCCTGCTGAGCCAAACTCCGAATACCGTTGTAACTACCTCAGGAGTCAGTCCGCGTGGGATAAGCTTCGCGGTCGAGAGGGAAACAACCCAGACTATCTGCTAAGGTCCCGAAGTCATACTCAGTCACTAAGGAAGTTGAATTGCTGAGACAACCAGGATGTTGGCTTAGAAGCAGCCACCATTTAAAAAGTGCGTAACAGCTTACTGGTCGAGCAATTCTGCGCCGATAATGAACGGGAGTAAGTATGACACCGAAGCAGTAGATTCAGTGATCCTTCGGGTGATCTGAGTGGTAGGAGAGCGCTGTACATCAGATACAAGGCGTACCGTAAGGAGCGCTGTCGGGGTGTACAGGTGATTATGCCGGAATGAGTAACGATAAGGCAGGTGAGAATCCTGCCCGCCGAAAGCCTAAGGTTTCCTGGGGAAGGTAATTCCGCCCAGGGTTAGCCGGTACCTAAGTCGAGGCCGAAAGGCGTAGACGATGGATAGCAGGTCAACATTCCTGCGCTACCAATGTGGACCGATGGAGGGACGGCGTTTGAATGGTGAGGGGATGGTTAGAAATATCCCTCGCCTGGTGAGGCTCAGGACGTAGTTAAATGCGCGTCCGTTCAGGCCGATCCGGGACAACCTCATTTATGTTGGGTATGTCATCTGAAGAACGTCCAAGAAAAGCTTCTAAGGGTTGAAGCATTGGTAACCGTACTAAAACTGACACAGGTAGGCGAGACGAGTAGTCTAAGGCGCTCGGGAGAACACTGGTTAAGGAACTCTGCAAAATGATCCCGTAAGTTCGCGATAAGGGATGCCCTTGGCGGTTCACGCTGCTGGGGGCCACAGTAAATCGATTTCTCCGACTGTTTATCAAAAACACAGGTCTCTGCTAACACGTAAGTGGATGTATAGAGACTGACGCCTGCCCGGTGCTGGTAGGTTAAGGTAGAGGGTTAGTTCATTAGAGCGAAGCTCCCGACCGAAGCCCCAGTAAACGGCGGCCGTAACTATGACGGTCCTAAGGTAGCGAAGTTCCTTGTCGGGTAAGTTCCGACCTGCATGAAAGGCGTAACGAGAGAAATACTGTCTCAACCAGTGACCCGGTGAAATTGTAGTCGTGGTGAAGATGCCACGTTCCCGCAGCTAGACGGAAAGACCCCGTGAACCTTTACTGTAGGCTGATATTGGGCTGTGCTATGTAGTGTGTAGGATAGGTGGGAGGCTTTGAACTCCGGTCGCCAGATCGGAGGGAGCCATTGGTGAAATACCACCCTCTTCATGGTTTAGTTCTAACTTCGATTCCCGTGAAACCGGGCGAAGGACAGTGTCAGTTGGGCAGTTTGACTGGGGCGGTCTCCTCCTAAAGAGTAACGGAGGAGTCCAATAGGCGCACTCAGCCTGGTTGGCAATCAGGCATCGAGCATAAAGGTAGAAGTGCGCTAGACTGCGAGACTTATCAGTCGAGCAGGTGTGAAAGCAGGGCTTAGTGATCCGGTGGTTCCGTATGGAAGGGCCATCGCTCAACAGATAAAAGGTACTCCGGGGATAACAGGCTTATCGCTCCCGAGCGTCCATAGCGGCGGAGCGGTTTGGCACCTCGATGTCGGCTCATCACATCCTGGGGGTGAAGAAGCTCCCAAGGGTTTGGCTGTTCGCCAATGAAAGTGGTACGTGAGCTGGGTTCAGACCGTCGAGAGACAGGTCGGTCCCTATCTACTGTGGGCGCACGAAACTTGAGGAGGTTCTTCTTTAGTACGAGAGGATTTAGAAGGACGACCCTCTGGTGTTCCTGTTGTCGCGCTAGCGGCACGGCAGGGTAGCTAAGGTCGGAACGGATAAACGCTGAAAGCATATAAGCGTGAAGCCCGCTCCAAGATGAGGTTTCGTAACCCAATGGGTGAGAGTCCCCTGAAAGACGATCAGGTTGATAGGCCGGATGTGTAAGTGCAGTAATGTATTCAGCTAACCGGTACTAATGGACGAACGCTTGACCGCATTTATCAAACGCTCTCAAACAATGTTTGAGGACAACGGATAAGCAGGTCCTCTCTTGCAACCAAAACACCAAAACGTCAGGGAGTGTCGGTCGACAGGTCGGCACTTCCTTTTCTGGCGACCATATAGTCGTGGAAACACCTGTTCCCATTCCGAACACAGTAGTTAAGCACGCCTAGCCGATGATAGTGAGAGCACTCGCGAAAGTAGGTATCGCCAGGTTTTATGAACCCCGCTCGGGAGAAATTCCGAGCGGGGTTTTTCTTGCGCTACCCTTTTTTGACCGGCCGCTTGCCGGCTTAGCCATGGATGAAGAAATTCGGTCGCGAATGAAGAAATCACTTCTTCAGCAAAACAACTGAGCCTGCTTAAGGTCCAAATTTGCCCATCGCACTATGATCTGATAAGCTCTGCTTTATTGGAGAAGCTACAACTCGGAAATTCAATCGACCCAGGAGCGCTAATGTCCAGTCCAGTCCAGTCCAGTCCAGTCCAGTACGTAAGCTACGTGCTCTGGTTGCTGTAGCTTGTTTGTCGGCGCTGGTTTTAGGCTCAAGCAATGCCACAGGAGATGAATTCTCGGCGTCGATGGACCTGAACTTCGACTACACCACGTATCTCCACTCATTCGAGAATGCCGGGGTATTCGATGACCCAGTCTCGATAGGAGTCAAGTACTGGATTCCAACGCAGCGAAATGTCGAAGGCGTCGTTACCTACCGCTTTCCGACTTCTCAGTTTGTCGACTCTGCCTACTTGTTCGGTGAGGTAGCAGCTTTCAATATTTTCGACTCGGGTGCACGAGCCTACCTGGATATTTCTGCGAATGGAATAGACTGGACGAATCTTGATCTTGAAACCCAGCAAAGCTCGACCAGTTTCAATAGTTTTGCAAAGTACGATGGGGATATTACCCCGCACGTCCTTGGCAGCCAGGACATTTGGGTACGAGCCCGCTTGCTCTCTACACGCACGCATTCATCGGGACAGTCTTTCTATGCGCAGTTCATGCGGGCAGATCAAGATGGCAGCTTTGAACCGAAGCTGATCGTTCAAGCAGATACCTCCGACACCACTACAGGTTTCCCAACTCCTGGAAGCCCGCGGACGACATCATTTCTCGTCACGGAAAGCCTTACTACGAATAGTGCATCCTCTGGAGGAGCTGAATATGACTTCGCTTCGATCACTGTCGATATCGATCCTGCGAATACCGAGTGGATTGCCTGGAATCAGGGCTCACCAGGTTTGGTTGAGAACGCGACTCGTCCCGGCGAGAAATTCTTCGGCCAACTCAACTACGGAACCGATGACTTCATCCGCATGACAATCACCGATCCGAATGGCGAATCGCTGACGGTCGACATCGACCAAAACAACGCCGCAGGTACTTCCTTTGGTCCTCAAAATGTCCTGTTCGGTGAGGCTGAGTCCACTCCCGATGCTATGAGATTCGCCAGACACTTCACAACGGATCCTATCTTCTTCGATGAAGCCGGGGCATTCAATTCGATCTTTACGATTGAGGGCGAATACAAATTTGACTTCTCCTTCCGCAATCAATTTTCATCAGCAGCCGGGCATACTGCACCGATTTATCTGATCGTAGCCGAGATTCCCGAGCCAAGTGCGATTCTCATACTGGGGATTGGTTGCTTCTCATTAATACGTGTGCGTTATCTTCCAACGGAGTGAAAAACGCGATAAGTGCTTTGGCTGCCCTTTCTGACAGCTTGACAGCACCAAGTCCTGATCCAATGATTGCAACATGCGAACCACCGTCACCCTAGACCCCGATGCCGAGCAACTCCTGCGTCAAGCAATGCAGCAGACCGGCGAAAGCTTCAAAGCGACGCTCTACCTAACACCAATAAGCCGGTCGGAACTGCCTTGGTCTACCAGGTGGATTTCAGTGTTGAAACCCTAGCAGTCTTTCCTGGCGAGCTTGGCTTCGCCAATGTCGGCTTCAGCATCGCCACGGACAATCTTGATACCACGGATTCCGATTGGACTCCTTCGGCGGTAGCCGCGTTATTGCTGGAGACCAACCTCGACGCCGGAATTCCCGACGATCTGGAAGGGATCCTCGCCTCGATCACTGGCGGCTTGGACGACCCAAACGACATCCGCACTCAGATCGGACAGAACGGACCAACCGTTATCGGCTCGATCCTCGTCGAATGGGATGGCGTAACGCCCGCTTCGCTTTCCACCGAGGACGTCTTGTTCTCCGCAAACTCCGCCAGCGGCATGTTCCTGGCTGCCCAAAGTGGTGGTTCAAGCTTGCTTCAGTTTGGCAATGTCCCTGAGCCGGCAACCTTGGTGCTTTTAGTGGCAGGCGCCTCAATTTTCTTCGCCAATCGACGTCGGATTGAGTACATTAAGCAACATTGAGGACCACTGGCTCACCAGATTTCCCTTTAGAAAACTTAGACACTGTTCACTTCGAGGCTTGGCCGATGCGTTGTCTCTCTTCGCGTTATCAACGAATTCTACTATTTGCGGGCCTCCTTAGCCTGACCTATGAAGCCAGCCAAGCACAGGTGATGCTTGACCCGAATTTTGGCAATTCTGGGATCGCACGATTCGATTTCGGTGGTGCCTATGACGATCTCGAAGGACTGTCGGTAGGTAGCGACGGAAATATCTGGGCTGTTGGCACCGGCGGCACCTCCAATCGATTTGCTGTGGCGCGCCTCTTACCCAATGGCCTCTTCGACAACAGTTTCAACGGCTCAGGTAAGCTCATTATTTCGAGCTCAGGTGGCTCGCCAGCGGTACAGGCTTTGGATGATGGCAAGGTGATGCTCGGCGTGCCAAAGTTTACTCAACCTCGCGCATTCAGGGCCATTCGATTGAACGCCAACGGTACTTTCGATTCGTCATTCGGAATTGGCGGGCAAGGTGAGATCGAATCGCCGTCGCAAGTCTACATCAGAGATCTGATGATCCAACCCGACAATAAGATTCTGATCGGTGGGTACGACATCTTCTCAAGCGATTGGAACTTCATGTTGACTCGGTTTAACGCCGACGGAAGCCCCGATTTGAGCTTCGGAAACAACGGACGAGTCGTTACTGCCTTCAACCGGCCTAACCTCAGTAACCCTGATGACTTTTTGCAAGCGATTGAATTGCAACCCGACGGCAAGATTCTCGTCGGAGGGCATACGGAGACTTTCTTCAGTAGCACTAGCTTCACACCCTACACTCATGCCTTGGCGCGTTATCATCCTGACGGATCACTCGACACCTCCTTTGGGAATCAGGGGCAGAGCGTGCTGCGATTTTCCAACAATGCTTTCGATCTGGAACAGGTAACCGACCTCAAATACCTCGCGAACGACAAGATTCTCGCGACGAGTGGCTCCCGAAGCGAAACTGCTTTACTGCAGTTGAACCTCGACGGTTCGCTCGATACAAGCTTTGGAAGTAATGGTCGGATCGTCGCTCCAAGCAATGCCCCTTGGAAGGACCCAAACGCCATGCTGCAGGACTCACAGGGACGCCTGTTGCTGGCCAATGCAGACTCGTTCTCGGTATCTCGCTTGATGCCAGATGGCAGCCTGGATACTTCCTTCGGAAACAACGGAACCTTTGATATCGATGTCGGAGCTAGCTTTCGAACCGATACCACCAGCCTGCAGTGGGCTCCCAATGGTGACTTGATCGTTGGTGGCTATTCCGTTGTAACTGCGAATGCCGACTCAGACTGGCATATCGCGCGGTTGCAGATCGGACCTCCCGCGCCCACTCAAACCGTTTCCTTGACTCCAACTTTTGACGTGAAGTCGATACCGGGCTCCACACCCTCAATTACCGACGGTGAGACAAGTCTCACTGCGGGTCTTGGGTTCAATGCGGAAAACCCTGAAGAACGACCGATTCTAGAATTCTCCATCGAAGGCATTCCTGCTGACGCCACAATCACGGCAGCTTCTTTGTCACTCGACCCAGTAGTCAGTTCAGGCTCGCCGAGAATTGAAATCTTAGGCTACGCGGGCGACGGGCTGGCATCGCTTTCAGATATCGATGCCGCAGGTGAAGTTCTGGCCACGACAGGGGCAGTCAATGCCGGCATGCCTGCGATAGAGGCAGCACTCGACACCTCGTTTATTCAATCGCTCCTGGGAGAGAGCTCGCACATCGGACTGCGATTACGTAGCCTCGACCTGCCGCTCTATGTTGGTTTCCGCTCAGAGGAATCGTCTTTCGGACTGCCGCCGCAATTGACCCTAACCTACACCATCTCCGGCGGGCCTGCTGACATGAACCAAGATGGTTTCGTCGACGAACTTGATCTGGCCGCTTGGGTCGCTGCCTATGGTCAAACGGCTGAGGGAGACGCAAACGAAGATGGAGAAACAAGCGGCCTGGACTTCCTGATGTGGCAGTCCGAGTACTCGCAAGCGTCCAGCGCTACGAGCGGCGTAGTGGCAGCACCGGAGCCAAACACGCTTGCACTTGCTCTTTTGGGAGCGACATTTGCCATCGCCACTCGACGACAGCCCAATCACACAAAATCGAAAACGAAGCTGCTCTGAGCGCAACTTCGTCTTGTCCAAGAGTTCAATAGCTTTCGAATTTCGAATCCTCGCTCTGGAATCAATAGGTGTCTCCATTCAACCAGAGCAAGGGCTTTAGAGCTGTTTGCACCTAGTCACGCACGGTAATTCCAGCTACAGTGGACACTAGGCGCAAATCAATGCGGCCAGCCACACATCACATGATCGGGATTCGCCGTGAGAAAATACGCTCAGAGAAGCACTCTCTCTATCTGTTGTTTGCTAACTCTGTTAATCGCACTCCCTGAAGGTTTCGCACAGGGTTTCGAAAGCCAGATTTCAATCGCTAGAAAGCAAGAGCCCAACTGGACGCCGCTCTGGAACCTGGCTCCTTACCGATCCGGTACGACCCGTCGTATTAATTGGCGTCGCGGGGGTGGTCTGAGCGGCTCTATCACCATAACAAACCCCTTTCCCCCGCCAAAGCCTTGGCAAATCGATGCGCAAAAGCCGATCGAGTTGATTTCCCTGAATCGTGGCTATGAAAGAGACAACTGGGTTGACGTGAGAGCCGGTAATGAGCTTGTCGAGATCAGTAGCGACCCCTACACGTATTCCTCGAATAGTATCGGCTATTCCAAACACTATCGGTCGACTTACGCGAGGGTGATTGATCTGGATGACCTTACCGTAGGCAAGGCCGAATCACTGATGGGACAGACCTCGTATGTCGACGACAACTCGTTTCAAAATGCCTATCAGCTTTCGACTTCGGCCATCTTAGACCCATTGATGAACGCCGGCTCGCAGGCTTCCTCCAATGGCAGCTTTCATTTCTCTGCCTCCTATCGAATCCATGAGCCAGCCCAGTTTAACTTGCGTGGCTCAATCGCAGGTTCAGAGAGTCTGTCCGGCACGTTTAACTTCAGTAAGCGAAACAGCAGTCAGTCGATTTACCAGACAAGTCTGGATGAGCTTATCAGCCCCGAAGGCTCACTTAGCTTCGCTTTGGAAGGAATCCTAGAGCCCGGCATTTACGACTTTGATTTTGAAGCAGACTCTTCAGTCACGATTTCGCCACTGGCAGCTCTTGATGCGTTTGGCCTAGCGTCCACCAATGAGATGGGCGAGTTTATTTTTGACTTTGAGGCCTCGACTCTTTCCGAGTTGCAGTATCCCCTCGCCGACCTTAACCATGACGACAGCGTTGATCACCAGGACTTGCTTGCTTGGGAATCTTCGCTAACACAGCCCGATGCTCAAGCCGACATCAATCAGGATAGCAACATTGATGGAAGCGATTTTTTGAAAATGCAGACAGCCTTAGAGCCTTCGCAAGCGGCCAGTGGCTTGATACGGAATTGGGGCGAGCAGTACCAGGCAACGCACGAAAAACTTCTTGGTCTCGAGCCTGGGCAAAGCTTCCTGAATTGGCAACGATCCTTTGGCCGCCTTCAAGGTTCAGCCGCGTCCCTTGCCGCAGTTCCTGAAATGAACTCATTGCTGACTCTCTTGTCAGGCTTCATCGCTAGTGTTGCTGTCCGGCGTCGATCGCGATAAAGCCTCGAAATGTTGCGAATGAGTATTGCCCGTGCATGCGCATGTTCCACTCCTCTGAGTTTGTTCTAGCTCGCTCAAGTACTTGCGCTTGCTCTCCCTATCTCGATAGCGATGGGAGAACCGGAATGGCACGGTTGTATTGGTTCTATCGTCTCTCGAATCAAGGTTTGGGCGTAAAAGGCAATTGGCGTTTGAGGTCTTCTGCGAGGTAGATTTAGGGGTCTCCAATTCCTAACAATCACCTCCAAAATGATTCAACTTCAGACCGAATTACTTGCCGGCCGCGATGCCCTCCTCGCCGCCACAGACTCCTGGAACGACCTCTGGGAACGCAGCTACGCGCGGCAATCCACCGTCCGAGCGGAGGGAATCGCTGCTTGGTTGAAGCATTTCGCGGACGGTCGCGAGTTCGTTGGTGTCTGTGTTCACGACGAGGATCGACTAATTGCAGCTCTGCCTTTGGTTGTTGATCGGAGCGTCGGTTTCCTCCGAACCTACAAACTGCCGGTCAACTGCTGGGGAAACGCGGCTGACCTTCTAATTGATCGCGACGTTGACATTCAAAGTGCCACTGCCGCTTTGGTAGGCGCAATGCAAAGTTTGCCCAGCGGCATATTCTCCTTCGAGGAAATCTCTTTGGGGGCGCCGCAGTGGAGGGAGTTTCGCCAAGTGCTGCAGGATCAAAGAGGACGAAGCTACGCGACGGCGCTCTCGCCCGTCGGTGTCATTGATATTCGCGGCAATTGGGAAGCGTATGAGAAAAGCTGGTCTGGTAACCACCGCGGAGCAGTCAAACGCAAATTAAGAAAGCTCGAAAAGCAAGGCGAGCTCCGACTGGAACGGCATCGCACGAACGACGAGCAGCTCCAGCGCCTCCTAAGAGTCGCTTTTGAGATCGAAGACCGAAGCTGGAAGGGCTCTGAAGGCACTTCAGTACTGAAAGTGCCTGGTGTGTTCGATTACATCCTCGACGAAGCGCGAGCGGTCGCACAAAGAGGCAGCCTCGACGTTTGGTTTCTCTACTTGAACGACCAGCCGATAGCGTTTGAGTATTGCCACTTCGCCAGAGGGACCTGCTTCTCGCACAAGATTGGCTACGACCCCGATTTTTCTAAATACGGTCCGGGGCGTTTGCTTCGCTACCTGCAATTGCAGGAGTACCATGACGATCCTGATTGCCAACTGTTCGACATGCTCGGGACGCTCTGCCACTCGAAAGCGAAATGGGCTACCCGAACCTACGAGAGCGGTCGACTCATTGGCTCTGCCGGGCATCCGCTTACAAATGCGATCATCAGCGGCTACGCCTGGGCCGCGCCAAAGTTGCGAGCGATTCGCGGCACGACTGCAGAAGAGGCTCCTAAGCTTGGAGCTGAGAGCTATCTTGCTAACTCTGAAGCTGCAGAGGAAGCGGCTGTACTGGAAGTCCTTTAGGGCCATCGAGCTGATCTAAGCACCCAGGCAGTCCGTGGTTTCACTCCGCAACTCTACAAACGCTAGCGTCCACCTTGTTAAAATGTAGCGATTAGTCAAGACCTGCCATGCATCTGCCGATGACTGCATGTGTGTTGAGAGGAGGCTTCCTCTCACTGATGCTGCTGAGCCCTCACATCTGGTTACAGCATCAGTGAAGAATAAACGCTGCAGGTGCTGAGGAAATCATGCTTCACTTCTGGAACAAATACTTACTGTTAAGCTTGCTCTGCACGACTTCGCTGACTGGTTGTACATCCGTTATCGGCGGGCCTTACGCCGATGTGACGATCACGAGCAATCCTCCTCAAGCGGGTGTATCCGTAATGAATCAGAAAGGCGAGCTTGTTGCTAGGGGCACTACTCCAATGAAAGCCTCCCTGAATAGAAGTGGCGGCCTGCTTAGGACTCCCCCTAAATACACTGCAATTCTAGAAAAAAAGGGGTATGAATCAGAAAGCGTTGCTATCGATGCCAAACTGAGCCCCTGGCTTGTTGGCAATTTGGCAATCGGAAGCCTCTTCGGTCATGCTGCTGAATCAGCAAATGAAGCCATGTGGAATCTCGAACCAAGTAGAATTGAACGCCGACTGACTCCCATGTCCTCGCAACAGCTTGCAGGCCATAATGGGCATGAAGCAATGCAAGTGACGTTTGTAAGTGACGCGAAGAATAAGCGCTGAGATGGCTTTCTCCAGCCCCTTAACTGCCCAACAGTGCAAGCTCTCTCATACAACCAATTCCGCGGCCCGCTCGAAATCGGCGACTTTCCCGATCCCACGCCGCCTGCTGACGGTGTCGTCATCGAAGTTCGGGCCACGGGCGTTTGCCGTAGTGACTGGCACGGTTGGCTGGGTCACGACCCCGACATCAAAACGCTACCGCACGTACCCGGACATGAGTTCGCCGGCGTGGTTGCTGAAGTTGGTAGCGAAGTTAAAAATTGGCAAGCGGGCGATCGTGTCACGATGCCTTTCGTCGCGGGTTGCGGACGCTGCCCCGAGTGCGAATCGGGCAACAGCCAAGTTTGCGACAACCAGTTCCAACCCGGATTTACCGCCTGGGGTTCATTCGCCGAGTATGTAGCCGTTCCCTACGCCGATGAGAACCTCGTCCGTCTCCCCGACGACCTCGACTTCACCAAGGCAGCCAGTTTGGGATGCCGTGTCGGAACCGCGTACCGTGCGGTGGCTCTCCAAGGGCAACTACAGCTCGGTCAGTGGGTAGCCATTCACGGTTGCGGCGGACTGGGGCTTGCTGCCGTAGCAATTGCGTCAGCGTTCGGTGCAAGAGTCATTGGTATCGATATCCGAAAGGACGCGCTACAACTGGCCAGATTGCTCGGGGCCGAGGAAACACTCAACGCGACCGAAATCGAGAATATCCCTGCGACGATCCGTTCAAAAACCCAAAGGGGTGCCCACCTTTCGGTAGACGCCCTTGGCTCACAAGTTACCTGCGAGAACTCGATTCGCTGCCTTCGCAAACGCGGAAGGCACGTACAAGTCGGCCTGCTCACCGGAGACGATGCCTCGCCGCGGGTTCCCTTAGAACTTGCCCTTTCTCACGAACTCGAAATCGTGGGTAGTCACGGGCTGCAAGCCAGTTACTATCCCCAACTCCTGGACATGGTTTCCTCGGGACGGCTGGATCTGTCCCCGCTGATAGAGCGGCTGATATCCCTTTCCGAAGCGCCTGAAGCACTTCGTGGCATGGGCAACTTTTCGCATAGCGGAATGCAGATTATCGATCGAATCTCTTGAAGCGTTGCTTCGACCAAAGAGAATACTCTAGCTTGTGGGCACGCTCGCTTCCGACGCCTGCAAGCTAGCTAAAAACTCAGGCGAGCAACCCGATAGCCAATACATTCCATGCTTATATTTCACGATCTTCAGCGGCCTGGAATAGAACGCCAACCCAAGAAAACCGCCATAGAAACCAATCGGGAAGCAAAGCCACCCCAAGCCAGCATATCTCGGTTCGGGTAGGGCCAGTAGGACGAATGGCAAGGGCAATGAAATCGCAATCATCGCTCCGAAAATGAGCTTTCTGAGCAACAAGCGACGACGAACCCTAGCAGCGATACCTGCTTTCAAAAAGCAATGTCTTCTTGCCAGCAACGGAGCCAGAACAAGCAGATTAGGCGCAACGAATAGGAACAATTTGAATCCGTGTGAGTAGTGGGGAATCCTTTCCACCTGGCATTTTCGAGCATCGAGCGACACGTTCGTCCTAATACACCTCTCTGGGAGTGCGGTCTTGTCGGGGACGACAAGCAACTCACCTTCCACACGCGGGATTTGGCTAGGCTCTGAACTCAAGCTCTGCCTCCTGATTGGTGATTCTGATTGCTAGCAACTAGACTCTGCTACTTTTAACTGTTTCGCCAAACGCGTGATTCTAGCAGAAACACGACAGTGTTCGTACGTCCACCTAAGTTTCGCTATCATCTGTGATCAATCTCGCCGATCAAATAACCATATGCCGCTCAACCCACTCAGCCCCGTCACGGATTACCAATCGATGCTCAACCGCATCTTTTGGTTTACGTCGGCGGCTGCGCTGGTGGCGGTCTGGTTGCTGCGGACGAACCTGCCATGGCTTGACGAAACCCTGACGAGAATCGATTTCACGCTGGAGTTCGGTGGCGACAAAATCCTTCCAGTGGCAGGGGGCTACCTCTTTCCCGCCCTTGCGGTGGGACTCGCTTCGAGAATTTTCCGCATCCACGGCAAACTTGCCGATTGGTTGGGCATTCGCGAACGATTTGACGTGGATGTCATCATCCGAGAACTAGCTCAGCGTACAGGCTACGACTTGTCCCTGATGACTGACGAGCAGTTAACCCAATCACGTCACGAACTGATGCGACAGGCGTTCTATCCCTTCGTTAGCGGCCGCGATCCGCAAATTGACGAATCACTTATTCACCGTGCACGTGATTTGTGGTCTTGGTTATGGATCGGTCTCGAAGCAACCACCGTTTTCGTGTTGACCGGTCTTGCACTCGTTGCATCCGGAGCTCAACAACCGGGGATCACCGTGATGTTGACAGCACTTGCCTTGGCGTTCTTGGGGTTGCCGGCGGTTCGCAACGAATGCCGTCGGCACGCGGTGGCACAAGTTCGTGAAATCACCCGAAGTCCTGAGAGGTCGAGCCTCGTTTCACAGGCGTTTGATGAAATCCTAGGTGGGCGGTCGGTTGAGCCAATGCGGATGGCTGCGTAACCATCGACTCGCCTCAGGCTTCTACTGCCCAATGGCAGCTAAAAACTCTTGCCGCCCGCCGGCGGTCGCCTTTGAATACCGGTGGTAGAGCCGACCATCCAAGGGAGTCGGTGTCGCGAAGGCCTCGTCGCCGAGTTGGTTTTCGCCCAACGCTTGGAATCGCTCAGGGTTGGCTGCAAACACGAACGTCGTTCCCGCTTCGCTGGTCGCATAGATCTTGCCATCCACAAGAAGCGGCGAAGAACTGAAACCGCCGCCTAGACGCTGTTTCCACATCTGCTTACCGGAGCGGCAGCCCCAGCAGTATGCAATCCCGCGATCCGTGATTGTGTAGAGGAACCCATCCACAACCAGCATCGATTGCTCATAGCTCTTCGCTTGGTTCTTCCAAACAATGTTGTGCTGCCCGCCCGTCTCAACCGCGAGAGTAAACACTTCAGGGTATCCGCCGCTCGCGAAAGCGAGTTGACTCTCGGGATCGTAAGCCATGGTTCCACAAGTCGCTTGCGTCGTCCCCGACTTCGACCAATTCTCCTCACCGGTATTTGGGTCATAGCTAGCAAGCTGATAGTTTCCACTGATGAGGAGTTGAATTCTGCCATTGATCTTGGCTCGCGCCACCGAAGAGTAGGAGAGCTTCTGCGGACGTTTTGCTTTCCACTCACGCTGACCATTAGCTGTATTGAGCGCCACGATTCCGCTCTCATTGCCATCGTACTCGCTGGTGACGATGACCTTGTCTCCAACAACCACCGGTGACGATCCAAAACCAAACTTGTACTGCTGAGGATCAAACCCAATGGCTCGTTCTTGCCAAAGCTGCTCACCCTCAAGATCGAAAGCCGTCAACCAAGCGGCATCTTGATTCAGAAACAGAGTAAAAACACGCTGCCCGTCGGAAGCCACCGTCGGGCTCGCGTGGGTGTTATTGGGGTGAAGATTCTTCTCTTCGATCAGTCCGCCTCGATGAACGATTTGCTCCTTAAGCAACCTGCCGGTCTCTCGATCAAGGATTAAAAGCGACTGCGTCTGGGCGGCCTTATGAGCCGTCGTCAGATAGATGCGATTCCCGACGATCGTTGGCGAAGAATGACCACGTCCCGGCAAGGGAGTATTCCAGGCCAAGCCGGAGGCTTCACTCCACTCGACAGGAGCGGTCGCCCCAGCGGCAGCATGGTTGTCGCCGTTCGGACCACGCCACTGCTGCCAATCCTCGGCGAGTGCGGCAGGAAAACTGACCGCGAAACATAGGGCAGTCAAAATGGGGAGTTTCAACATGTCGGTTCTTCCTCTGCTCGGTTCCCGTGACTTCTCGGTTCTAACCCGCTAGCAACTAGAAAGCTAGACCTGCCAACGACTTGCCGCCCCGCGAATATCGCAAACCTAAAGAAACTGCTATATTGCTGCGTTCAAGACGTGAGGCCCTTCGGGATATTCAGATTTGCTAGCAAGAGGTGGTAAATGACCTTGAGCCCCCGAACCGAATCGTCTTGAATCTCGTCTGATTCGCGTTGCCGATGCGTATTCGGCGTCAGCGATCCGTCAAACCCCAAGAAGCCTCCGATGTTCCCCTCCGCCGTACAATCACTGTACGTGGCTACCCGGCCACAGTTGTCTCGTGCTATTCGTTTCGTAGTGTTTTCCGCGTTGATCGTTGGTATCAGCGCTGCGCCGTCTCTCGCTAAAGAGGGCCAGAAGCCCACACCGAAGCAAGAGAGCCAGGACGCTACGAAGACTCAGCAGGAAACACGACGCGAGAAGCAGGTCATTGGCGCTGTCGCTAGTGTCGAGGAAAAGCAGAGCGACCTGGTTTTCACCGCTCGTGTCGACACGGGCGCGACGACTTCGTCGATTCATGTTGAGGATTGGAAAATCGCGGATCAAGCCCAGGAAATGACGAAAAACCTCGGCAAGAAGATTCGCTTCCTGATTAAAAACGAACAGGGCAAGAGTAAGTGGCTTGAACGCAAGATCACCGAGATTTCCGTCATCAAGACTTCCGAACGGGAAGAAACTCGCTACAAGGTACCCGTCACGCTCGTCTGCAACGGCGTGAAGAAAAGAGTGCTCGTCTCGCTCAACGATCGCTCTCACATGAAGTATCCGATGCTGCTTGGTCGCAACTATCTCGAAGGCGACTTTCTCGTCGATGTCGAAATCGACGAGTAAACGATAACCGAAAGAATCTCTCATACCCGTTTCGACGCGGTGCTTGCACCGCGCTGACACGGGGTTTTCTTTTTGTCCTGTGTAAAAATAGGCAGCATTGGTTATCCTCGACGGTTCTTAGGGTCGCAACACGATCTCCGAAAAGTTCGGAAATTCCTCTCCTGATCGTCGATGCGGTAATTACGGCCACCCGATACGGCCCACGCAACTCGCAGAGCAAACTGGGTCTTCACTCGGAGACTTGAAGTCGAGGCTCGTGAGTTTTTCCGCTCGCTAAGCCGCCGCATTCGTTTCTGGAGAAGAAATCGATGACAGTCCCAAGAATCACTCAATTGGCTCGCGCGATCGCTCCCATGGCGATTTCCGCTGCGACTTTGGTATCTCCGGTTATCGCCCAGGAGGCATTCTCCTTTCCCGATTCGGAACCGGCCCTAACGGCTGAAGAAGAAGCGCTCGGCTACGACACGATTGATGACAACTACGAGGCGAGAAGCCTTCGCTCAGCGACCCAGGGTGAGATCGAAACTTTCACGGAACGCTACCCCGATGGGAAGCCTTACATTCAGCGTGAAGTGACACTTGACGAACAAGGCAACTACATCAACCACGGCGAGTGGAAGATGCTCAACCGTGATGGTGCCGTCGTCGCTGAAGGACGCTACGACATGGGCAGCCGTACCGGCGTATGGACGAAATGGCAGGATCGCAAGTCGTCGCCCGTGTTCTCTCAGGCCCCATTTAATCGCTTTAAGGCTCCGTTCCTCTCCCAAGCCACTTTCAACAATGGCCAATTGGATGGTGAGTGGGTCATTTTTGATTCGAACCAGCAGAAGTGCAGCCAGGTCTCGATCAGCAACGGCAAACGCAACGGAATCGCCGTGTTGTGGGATACCAACGGCAAGGTCGTTCGCCAAACACAATACAAGCAGGGCGTTCCCGTTGGCGACGTCCTACAGCTTGATCCCCAGACTGGTCAGCCTAAGAAGGTTGCCTCTTACCTCGATGGCCGTCAAATCGTCTCGAAGAAGTCGAACTTCTCGCGACGCGGAGGCAAAAAGACGGAAGCTCAGTACCTTGCTCCCAAAACGGTCGTCACTACCGCTGACGATTTCTGGGGCATGCAATTCGCCAAGTACGAGAATACTGGCGAGCCTCTACGTCATGGCAAATCGATCGCATGGCACGCGAACGGCCAAACTCAGCTAGAAGGCCAATACAAATACGACAAGCGCACCGGCCACTTCACTTACTGGCATCCCAATGGCCAGAAAGCGGCTGAGGGTGACTTCCAGGACGATGTGCACAACGGCACCTGGGTTTGGTGGCACGAGAATGGTCAGAAAGCTGCCATCGGCCATTACCAAGAAGGTGCCCTCATCGGTCAATGGCGGTGGTGGAAAGAAGACGGCAAACTCGCCAAGCAAAAGACCTATGAGTCCCCGCAACAGATTTCTGCTGCTGAAAGAGAAGAGATCGAACGCTTCGACGTTGGCCAGCTACCAAGTAACGAACTCCGAATGGTTCGGTAGCGATTTACTAGCGTTCTTGAATAGCGAAAGCCTTGTTGAGTGCACGACGCGCTCAACAAGGCTTTTTTTGCTTCAAGTGAGTCCGACTAATCTAGCACCGCTTTCGAGACTCTTTCAAATTCCCCTTCACTCATTGCCGCGCTTTCCTGATACTGCGCAGGAGAGGGCAAGTCTTCGTACTCAATCACGCCGTGATTGGCGACCACGACACGCCAAATATCATCGCGATTAACTCGGAAAAAATCCTTTGTGAAGTCAACGCGATTGACCCGAGTGCTATGCAAGGCCTCGTGAATAAGTCCCAAGAGTTCCGCGGCGCGTTCGCTGGAAACAAGCATATGCAATTCAAATGGAAAGGGCGTCGCTTGTTTAGAGAGTTCTTCAATCACTCCGTGTGGGTCGCTGCGGCTTGTCATATTGATCTTGAAGATGCCTTCCCCAAAGGTGCCAATATTCGAGGCGACGTAAATATGGCCCTTTTCTCGATCTCTCCAAAGATCCGACGTATGTGAGGCCTCAGCCTCAAGGTCGGCAAGTTGCTTCTTGAGCTTTTCAAGAACCGTATCGTCACCAACCGACGTTTCACTAGCGCTCGCTAGCTTGTCGCGGATCGCTGACTTTTCTGATTCAATTCGGGAAAGCTCAGCTTCCAACTCTTCTTGCCGACGCCTCTCTTCCTGAATCTGCTTCGCGACTGCATGTCGCTGCATCCTGTTTCGCTTACGACGGACCTCCTCGTGGTAACGCTGCACGAGCTCGCGATTGAGCTCTTCCTCTCGACGATTGAGGATGTGGCAGTCATTCCGTCGGCAGAAGTCGATCGCCTCTTTTAGACGCTGCTTTGAACCCTCAAGGTTGGTCGCCGTGACATCCAGGAGGATCGCCTCAAATCGATCTTCGAGGAATCGATTCCCAAGTCGCTTGAGGCGAAGATCTTGCTCATCGGCTTTGCGGATTCTCCCCTCAGCATCCTTCTTGGCCTCGTCAATGCGTTCGACGATTTTCGCATTTTGCACGTTGAGTTTAGCGGCTTCGTCTTTGACAAGCTGATCGAAGTTTTTCTTAAAGCCTTGGTTGATGTTTGCTGCCGTGGTGATCTGAGCATTGCTGAGCACCAGTGCGCGCTCGGTCCGCTTGCGAGCCTCGTCCGCGTGTAACTTATCGCGTTTAAGCCGTGCGATCTGAAACAAAGCCGCACCTGCCGCGACGACTGCTCCAATCGAGCCCCAGGTCGAATTGCTCACATTGCCGTTGAGCAAACCGAGCAAAGTGATGCCGATAAGCGCAACACCACAGCCAATCAAGACCTGAAGAAGACGGTCTGCCCAGGTAGGGGTTGGCTTACCTTTCGGTTTGGGAGGGGCGGCAATCGCCTCATGAGCGTAGTCGACGAAAACAACTTTCTGCTCGCAACTGGGACAAGCAATAGCATCGGCGAACTGCTCTGCCTGCCCTTGGGCGGCGGAGCCACACTTGGGGCAATACAGTTTGATGATCTTCGACATTGAAGAGACAACTGTGGTCTGAAGGGATACAAGCCGCTGCCGAGACACTCTTGCCAGATGCCGGGAAAGCTTTCCTGAAAGCTTTTGCAGTTGCACTGACTGGCATGCGGAACGCCACCACACACGAAGGCTCCCCGCTAAAGAACTATTTTGACCTGCTACAGGCCCCCAATCAAGCCGAGCGTCCCCAGTCAGCTGGGATTTTCCAAGCAGTTGGGCATTCACACCACTACTACCGGAAAAGCCCTAGATGGTTACTTGGTCATTTCTTGACTAGAACCCATCGCGTAAGAATCCCCGAGGCATCCTCAAAATAGCGCCATGAAGCGGCAAAGAACGTGATGTAGCGGTTATAGGTTTTCACGTCGACGAGCTTCAATGCGGCTTCTCGATTTTCGACAAGCCGCTCGAACCAGGCCCGTAGCGTCGGGCGATAATCATGCACCGAACAATGCGAGATTCTAAAGCCGGCTGCCTCAAAAGCATCGCGGTGATGACGAAACGAAGCCCCCATCGAACCGGGAAAGTAAATCTGCGACGCTGCTGCCCCGGCAATCAGATGCTCCTGAGTTCGGCAAAAGAAGTGATGCACCATCCGTCCATCAGGTTTCAGTGCCCCATACAATTTCTTTACAAGCATGGGAATCTCATCTTCGCGGACGTGCTCCCACGCGCCAATCGAATAGATGGCGTCATACGCCCCTTGCTCATAGTCTCGCGTCACAAAGTTGTCGTACTTCACTTGGAAACCGTTATGGCTTTCGTTGTACTTCACTTGTTCCTGCGATAGTGTCAAACCGTGCAAACCTTGCTTGTCCCCGGTCTCCTCGTAAATCCGCTTGAGCATTGCACCCCAGCCACAGCCAAGCTCCAAGATCTGCTCACCCGGCTGGGGAGCAATCAAGTTCAGGATAAAGTCGGCTTTGTGCTGCTGAGCTTCTTCGATGGTCTCCTCAGCGCTATGGAAGTCCGCACACGTGTAAAACATGTACTTTCTGTCCAAGAATAGCTCGTAGAACTCGTTAGAAACATCGTAATGCTCAGCGATGCCCAGCGCGTGATCCTGCTTCATTTTCGCGCGGACGAGTAGCCGCCTGAGCGGTCGAATCGGCCACGCCGTCCGAATCCATTTGAGTCCGCGAGGCAGCTCGTCGGTCAGATTCTTCCAAGCTTGCTCTTCATCCAAAGGCTTGGGGGAACGAATGTGGAACTGCAGGTAGGCGTAAGAAATACCGTAGACAAACCATTCGATGAAAAACAACGGCACGCGCAACATAGATAACCCAACTTCTCGTGAGTGGAGAGTCCGCAGGCGAGCGATTAGTATGGTTCGGCCAACCGCACACGACAAGTCCGTTGGGCGACTCAAGCGGGAGTTGTTGAATGCGCTTGCAAGAAAAAAGTTTGACGACTCGTCTTTAACCTGCCACATTGCACGCTCCCCCTCGACAGATTGGGCGATCAACGTCGATACAAAAAGGGCACACAGAGAATGAGCACCCCGAAGAATGTTCTCGGCGAGGACCTTCAACCTTGCTGCACTGACCCCATGACGGGCTTCTATCGTGATGGCACTTGTCGCACCGGGCCAGGCGATATGGGAGTGCACACCGTCTGTGCGGAAATGAACGCCGCCTTCCTCGATTTCTCCAAGTCACGCGGCAACGATTTGTCGACGCCACAGCCCCAGTACCAATTCCCCGGCTTAGAGCCCGGCGACCGTTGGTGCCTCTGCGCACAACGCTGGCAAGAAGCGTTCGAAGCGGGAATGGCACCAGCAGTCATCTTGGCCTCAACGCACATGTCGACACTTGAGTTCGTCGATCTCGACGACCTCAAAGAGCACGCCCTCGACGCAGAATCGCATTTCTGAGGTTCTTTGCTCATGATCCGATGCGTAAGCGAGGGACTACTCCAGGAGAGTATTCTCCCTCGCTTACGCTTCGGGTTATGATTCTTGTGCTGCTCTCAACGACTCACTCACAGTACGAGCTCCCAAATGCGACTGCCATTTCTCATTGCATCGATCCTTGCTGGAATCCTTTCATTAAACGCTTCAAGCCTCGCCGCCCCCCCGCGCGTCCTTCTCGAAGGCTTCGAGCTTGAGCAAATCGCCAAAGAGCCAGAAATCGTCACTCCCGTCGGCATGACCTTCGACGACCAAGGCCGCATGTTCGTCATCGAGTCACACACGCACCAACGTCCCGACGATTACGAAGGACCGAAGGGCGACCGCATCCTGATGTTCGCCGACAAGGATGGCGACGGCTCTTTTGAGAAGCCAACCGTATTTGCGGAAGGATTCCAGCAAGCCATGAATACCATGGCCACTGGTGAGTGGCTATACGTCGTGACTCGCCGCGAAGTAACAAGGATTCGTGACACCGATCTCGATGGCAAAGCGGATGAAACGAAGAACGTACTAACGTTGGAAACCGAAGCGCAGTATCCGCACAATGGGTTGAGTGGGATTGCCTTATTCGGACTCGATGAGGCCCTATTGATTGGGTTGGGTGAAAACTTCGGCGGTGATTACACACTCGTTGGCAGCGACGGAAGTCGCGACTCAGGGGAGGGCGGCGTCGGCGTCATCTATGAATGTCTCCCCGACGGCAGTGAACTGGGCAGGCTAGCTGCAGGTTTTTGGAATCCCTTTAGCATTTGCGTCATCAACGATCTACCTAGGCAGATTCCCTTCATCTTCACCGTCGACAACGACCCCGACGCAAGCCCGCCGTGCCGGCTGATCAACGTCGTTCCCGAAGGCGATTACGGACACCGCTGGGAATACGGTCGTGCCGGCCTCCATCCTCTGCAGGCTTGGGATGGAGAACTCCCTGGCACGCTGCCAATGATGTGCGGCACCGGCGAAGCTCCGACGGCGATCATCCCTCACCGTGGTTACCTCTGGGTCACAAGCTGGGGTGACCACCGCATCGAAAGGTATCGGATTCAGCAGAAGGGAATGTCGTTCACGGCTACTCAGGAGATCGTCATCCAAGGAGACGCCGACTTCCGCCCTACCGGCATGGCGGTCGGTCCCGACGGGCACCTGTACTTCGCTGATTGGGTCAGCCGAAGTTACCCGGTCCACGGCAAAGGTCGGATCTGGCGTCTGAAGCTTCCCTCTGTGAAAGAGGGAGAGGAGGAAACTTTCGGCGACTTCCTCGCTCCCGAACTGGAGGTCACTTCTGACGATCCCTTCACACGACACCTAGCTCACTACTCCAGCAACTACCTTCCGGCGGAGCCAAACGATCAAGACAATTCGCTGGCAGTGGTGTTTTCCGAATACACGCTTGCAGAAGAGCGTCTTGGTTTCCTCGCACAGTATCGTTGGGGTTATCCCGAGGCAAAACCGCTCGCCTTGTTAAAGAGAGCGCTTGGCGACGCCTCCCCCGATGTCCGGCTCTACGCCGTCCGCTGGATCGCCGACGAGAAAATCACCGAACTCCGCGACGAAGTCGCCAAACTTCTCGAAGGTGAACTTCCCACCGAGCGTTACTATCTAGCCGTACTTGCCGCCGTCGATTGGCTCGATGGTAACGGCGGGCCGCATGATAAAGCCGTGGCGGATCGGGTGTTGGTCAGCGAACTCAAGAACACCAACCGACCACCCGCGATTCATGCCCTGGCACTCCGTCTGCTCTCGCCCAATCACGAATACCTCAATCCCAATACGCTCGCGAAGCTGCTCGACTCGCCCCACGCGGAAGTGCGGACCGAAGCGGTGCGTACGCTCGCCCAACAAGAAGCAGGCTATCGCTTCGTCAAGCTTTCCGAGATCGCTAGCGACACGAACAGCGATAGCAAGTTGCGCTGCGAAGCGATCGTTGGCCTTTCGGGGTCGGCCAAGAGGCACGAAGAGTTACTTCAGAAGCTTGCTGCAGACTCTGATCGAAACGTTGCGAGCGAAGCTGCGCGTACTCTCAGACTAGCCGGGTTGACGGCGAAACCGGCAAGCGGCACAGACGCGAAACCGCCAGCGGACGATCTGACGGCTTGGAGTGAACTTCTCGACGCATCCCCAGGCGACGCTGATTCGGGGCGGCGACTTTTCTTCAGCAAAGTTGGCCCCCAGTGTGCCGCCTGTCATCAGCATGGCGGCCGCGGAGCCAGGGTAGGGCCTGACCTGACTCGACTCTCGACTTCCACGAGCCGCGAGAAGATTCTCGCTTCAATCCTGCAGCCCAGCCAAGAAATCGCCCCCCGTTACGTCCCGTGGGTGCTCTCCACCGACGACGGCAAGACGCATCTCGGCCTCAAGATGCCGCAAGGGGGCGATGGCGGTGCGTGGAACTACAGCGACGCCAACGGGAAAATCTTTCGCTTACGGAATGAAGAAATCGAAATGCGCGAGCCCTCAGAGATCTCCATCATGCCGGCGGGGCTTGAAAAGACCTTGTCAGTACAAGATTTCAGAGACCTCTTGGAATTTCTCGCGCCAGCTCCAAAACCGTCAAACTAGCTCATTTCGCCGCTGAGCTTGCTCCGCGCTCAAGGACCTACGCGGAGCAAGCTCAGCGGCGAAATACTGCTGGCCCGTTGAGGGATGCACCCGCGCGGAATAGAATTGAGCGCTCAAGGACGTTTTCTTCCCGCCTGGCCTCGGTTTGACTCTCCCGCATGAGCGAATTGCACCACGAATGTGGCGTTGCCGCGATCTATCATCTTCGTAGCAACGTTGAGGGAGCTGCCGTCAGCGACCTTTGCCCCTCGCAAGGGCCAGAGGAAATCTCGCGTTTGATGCCGCGGATGCTGCTCGACATCCAAAATCGCGGGCAGCTTTCAGCGGGGATGACTAGCTACAACCCCGTCCGTCAGCAACTGATCGATACCTATCGCAAGCTGGGTACCGTTAGCGAGGCTTTCCGCTTGAACCATCGCGGCAAGTGCGAAGCCCTGATGCGGGAATATGCCGGCTGTGCCGCCATTGGCCATGTTCGCTACGCTACCTGCGGCAAAGAAGACGCCAGCTACGCCCAGCCGTTCGAGCGACATCACCTCCAGAAACACAAGTGGTTCAGCTTCGCCTTCAATGGTCAGCTCGCCAACTACGCCCATTTGCGCGAAAAGCTGCTCGCAGAAGACAATCACCATCTGGCCCGCACGACGGACACCGAGATCATCATGCACGAGATCAGCCGGGAACTCTCCGGCGATCGTCGCATGCCGCTGATTGATGTGATGCGGCACTTGGCGACCCGCTTCGACGGGGCTTACAGCCTGGCGATGCTCAACGCGCTCGGCGAGATGCTCATCGCTCGCGACCCGCTCGGCGTGAAACCGATGTGCTACGCCATCGAAGGCCCGCTGCTAGCCGCCGCAAGTGAGAGCGTCGCCCTGCTGAATCTCGGCTTCCAAGCAGAATCGATCAAGTCCCTGGAACCCGGCACGGCAATCATTGTCAGCAACAACGAAATCAGCATCGAGCGATTCAGTGACAATCCCCGCCGGGCACATTGCTTCTTCGAGTGGATCTACTTCGCGAACGTCGCTAGTACGATGGACGAGCGAAGCGTTTATCTCTCTCGGAAAGCGTTGGGGGAAGAACTCGCCGCACTGGAAGATGTCCCTCGAGACGAAGACACGATCGTCGTCCCCGTACCTGACACAAGCAAAGCCGCCGCGGATGCGATGGCCTTCAAGCTGGGCGTCCCGAGCATCGAAGGACTCATCCGCAATCGCTACTCGGGCCGCACATTCATCGAAGGGGGCGCGAACCGTAAAGCGAAAGCCGCCTCCAAGTACACGCCGCTGCCCGAAGTCCTCGAAGGGAAGCGTGTTCTGCTGGTCGAAGACTCAATTGTTCGCTCAACGACCATGCGGGTGCTGATTTCAAAAATTCGCGACGTGGGCCGCGCCAAAGAAATCCACGTCCGCGTCGCCTGCCCACCGATCACCGCCCCCTGCTTCTACGGCATCGACATGTCCACGATCGGCGAACTCTTCGCACCGCCCTTTTTCGCCCGCGGCAATAGTAGCGTCGCTGAAGGCGAAGATGAAGAAACGATGTTCGCCAGAATGGCCACGGAACTCGGGGCCGACTCGCTGCGTTTCCTCCCAGTCGAGTCGATCGCCAATGCCATCGAGAAACCCGCCGACAGCCTCTGCCGAGCGTGCGTTACCGGCGAGTACCCCACGCCCTGGGGCCAGAAGCTCTACAACATCGCCCTCAACCAAGAAGAGCAGGGCGGCTGCGAAGCAGGGCGGACTTACGAAGCGGCTGCGACTTGAGAGTTCTCCAGGGGATTAGCCGCCGACCTTGGTCGGCGCTAGTAAGGAGTACGAGCCCCGCGCTGACCAAGGTCGGCGGCTAACTTTTCACAAACTCAGCCCGAAAAATCGGCTTGTCATCCTGCCGTTTCCGTCGCTCGAAGTGCGTGCGGTAGTCCATGTCGTGTTCGGGTTTTTTTTCTGCTACTTCGATTGGCCCTTCTAAGTCGATCTTCTCAGCGATCAGTTCCAAGGTGCTGACGAAGTACTCTTCAACATCTGTCCAAAAATGCAATCGTCCCCCAGTTTGCAGCGTGCGGACGACATCGTTTAGGAACGGTTCGTTCAGCACCCGGCGCTTTCGGTGACGTGCCTTCCACCAGGGGTCGGGGAAGTAGACATGCACCGCGGCAAGTGAGGCCTCAGGGATACATTCGCGAAACATCCGCAGCCCATCGCCGTGGACGGAAAGGGCGTTGTCCAGTTCTCGCTGGGCGAGCTTTCCGGCAATGTACTCCGCGTACTTCCGACGGACTTCGACGCCGAGGAAATTCCGCTCAGGATGATCCGCCGCCGCGGATTGCAGGAACAGGCCCTTCCCGCTGCCGACTTCTACCTCGAGCGGCTGTTCGACGACAAACAGCTCCGCGGGATTCCAGGGGGTCGGCAACTGCTCAACGGTCGTGAAGTGCCGCGACGTGTCGAGCCCGGGAGGGAGTTTTTTGAGAGCACGTCGGCCCATGGGTTAATACTTCTCTCGAATCAGCCGCAGGGCGGCCGCAGGGCGTTAGCCCCCGGGTGCCCTGAGGAACCGGATGCTAACGCATTCCGGCTATTGTCCACGCAGCATCCTCTACATATTGTCCACCGGCAGCGGAATGCCGCTCAGTTCGCCGTCGCACTTGAGGTCCGTGCCGACGAAGCACTGAAAGCGACATGTGATCATCCGCCCGCGACGTAGTTTCAGCTTCTCGCACATGACCAGTAAGCGATCACCCGGACGAACCAGCCCGCGGAATCTTACTTTGTCGAGCCCGCCAAAGCCGACCATCACGGCTCCTAACAGATCGTGCCGCTGCGTGTGGAACGAGCATACTTGCGCCGCGGCTTCGCACATCACCACACCCGGCATCAGCGGCATCCCTGGCATGTGGCCGGGTACCCAGAACTCCTCGGGCGTCAGGTCGCGATACCCCGCACAGATGTTTGCTTCCGGGTCGTCGTAGACGATTGCCGTGAGCTGCTCCATCAAGTAACGCTGTGGATTGTGCGAGCGAATCTCGTTGATGTCCGCCACGACCGTGTCGTAGTCGATCTCCGCAGGGTCGAGAATGACATCACGAATGGGCAAAACGAAAAGCTCTGAGAAGGAGCGAACTTCTGTAAAGCCGGGGTGCCACTGGCTCTACCAGTGGTTCTCCCGGGAATCCGGCACGATAAGACGGGTAAACTCGACAACACTGGCGGAGCCAGTGGCACACAGTTACTGATCAGGTCTTGATCTTCTGACGGCGGTTCTTGCGAGGACGGCTGCACGCGGGGCGCTTGCCGTGGTTAGCTTTTTTCACTTTGCGGCCTGGCTTAGCCATGAGAAGGGTCTCCCTATTGCTGTGATGCTGGTGTCTCTAATCGCGTTAGTATACCAATTTCAATGCCAGCGGAAAAGGCTGTGACGAGGAGCCTTTCGTAGGACGGCCACTCCTGGCCGTCGCTTGAACTCGCGTCGTATCAGTGCATTAACGGGCAGGAGTGCCCGTTCTACGATTTGGCTTGGCGAGCCTCACTTCTCGCGTAAGTCCCAGGTATCGACCCACTCGACGCTCACTGGCACAAGTTTGAAACGCTTCTCGAGCCGCTCGTGCATGTCAGGATAGTGGCCTGCACCGTAGAAAATCGCAAGCTTCTCCTTGCCAGCCGCGAGTTGAGTTTCGAGCACGTCGAGAGCCCGCTTGTTGCGTCCGCTGATCAGCGTCGAACCGTCAGGGCCAGAAAGAACCGCCGTGATCGCCTCGACGTCGAGAAACTGCTTCGCGAGAGCCACTTTCAGTCCGCGAGCACGATCGTCCGACATGAAGGCCTTCACAATATCCACCTCAGCCTCAGATACCTGCAGTCCGGCGGGCAGGGCATTAGAGGCGATCTCGAGCAACTTACTCGTAAAGTCTCCTTCCCCCTTCTTGGCTTTCGCCTTCTGCTTCTTCACCCGCTGGGCTTCCGCCGCCTTGAGCATGTCCATGTACATCTTGAGCAAGCTCTCATCGCGGTCACGCATTGTCTGCCACAGTTCCTCCGGCGAGAGGTCCGCGTGGATGAAGTTCTTCTTCGTGTAATCAATCTGCTCTAGTTGATGCTCAAGTTCCAGCAGGCTGCCCATACCGTTTTGTAGAGCGCCCAATGGATTGGTGTTTGAGGTGCCGCGTCCCTTGGGAACCTTCGTCCCTTTGTCCGCTACGAGTTCGTAGAGCACGGCCTCGTATTTCTCGAAACGAGAGTTGAGTGTGTCGTAGTAAGCCTTGTCTCCGATATGAATAGCACTGACCAGATCGACATACCGCGAGGGAGTTCCGCCGCGGGTGACCCTGGCCTTCTCGGCCTCTGGCACGTAGCGGACGATCGCTGTCTGAAGTGCTAGCGGCTTACCCTGTTTGTCTTCATCGATTCGAAGCCACGTCGAACCCGGAGAATCGGCTTCGGCCTCGTTCGCTTGGTTTGCCTGCGGGCGTTCGAGCACTGCCGGCTGCGCTGTTGATTTCCTTGCCAAGACCGCGAACGAAAACGCGATAAGCAGCGCAGCACCGCGTGCTAGCAAGTTCGAAAAACGATTCGAAGCCATCATTAAAGGCCTTTGGGAGCAGTCAGAAACAGGGATTCGGGAACTTGGGGAAGTATACCGCTGGCAAAAGGCTGAAACAAATCACCACCCGCCGCTTGCGGATTAGCCCGGCTTGCAAGCGGAGGCCAACGCTAGCACCTCACGGCCAGAAAAACCGTTATTTCCGTTAGAGTTTACCACGTTTCCTCAACCGGTGCTTCCAGAGAGGACGATACTACCGGCACAGACGATCCTGTTCTCACTTGGAGGACGGGAGCTGACTAACGTTTCGCAGCCGGTTCCACCAGTTGCGTCCACGAGGGGAAGCTGAGAATCCTATGACTGCTCGAATGACAAAGTTTACCGTTGCCTGCTTGTTGCTCCTGTGCGGAAGTGTTGCCCAGGCACAGGTGGAAGATCCGTTCTGCAATATCTGCTGCAACGACTTCGATTCGCAGTACTTCGCGCCGGTCGACTTCGACTTCGATTGTCGTCCTATTCGCAAGGACTGCGGGTTCTTCTTCAACTACGATCGCATCGCCTGGGTGACTACCGGAGAACGGCATCCGCTTGGACTGCAAGGTGGAACAGCCGCTGGATCGCTTAATGCTTTCCGAGTTTTCGACTCGGGAGGAATCATCGTGCTTTCTGATCCTACGGACCCCGATAGTGACGAAATCTTCGTCCCTGGCGACGAGTTTATCATCCCAGCTCCCCTACGCCCGAACGGAATCATGAATGCCGCACCGCGGGCAAGCGTCGGTTACGGCCATCGTTATGAAGGTGGATACTTTCACGGCAACGCTGGTTGGCTGGTGGGTGTCTTGGATGGTTTTGACAGCATCTCCGCCCAGAACTTTGGGTTCGGGTTCACTCCTCAAGACAATACGAACGGTGGTGCCTTGGGACTCCCGAGCGGTATCCCAAATAACCCCAATAACCAACTCCTAAGTCCTCTTGGGTCGGTACCCATCGCTTTTGAAGACCCGGGGCTGACCGTTGTTCTGCCTGGGGCTGCCCCAGGTGGTGGCCCTCTGACAACCACCATCCCCTTTATGTCGGGCTTCATTGATGTCCGCACTGGCGCGACCGGAGGAGTCCCCGGCGGCAGCCTTGAAGCCGATAGCAACGGAGATGGTGTCCTCGATGGTGATGGACTCGCTGACGACATCGACCGCGACGGGCAATTCGGTCCAGATGGTCTCGAAGGTGGCGATCCGGGTGAGGTCCCCAACGTGATTGGTGGTGGTCTTCCGCACGACTTTGGCGACCTCGTGGAACTCCCAACATCTTGGCAGTCTATCCAAATCCGCAATCGCACGCGAATTGACGGTGTCGAGCTGATGCGAACCCACGTGCTCGACAACCGCCATAAAATGGCCACAAAGCAGAATAGCTTCCTGCAAATGGGCTACGGTGTAAGGTTCTTCCAACTCGACGATAACTTTCGCGTCGATGGCCAGGGCGGGGTCTTGGGCGACAGCTTCTGGGACACCTCGATCGTCAACAACATCGTGGGACCGCAAATCGCCTTAGCCTATAAGAGCCAGCGGGGTCGCTTCCTGTTCGATTTCAATGGCCGTTTCATGTTTGGTTACAACATTCAGAACATGGATCAAACGGCAGCTCTTGGCGAAGACCTGATTCCTGGGCAGCACAATCATCCTTTGTATTTCCCACCTACGGTTTCCAACCACGGTCGTCAAGAAGAGGACTTCGCCCCATTGGTCGAAATCCGTGCTAATGCCAGCTACCAAGTGACCAAGGCACTCGCTTTGAAGCTCGGATACACGGGCACCTTCGTTGACAACATCCGACGGGCTTCGCAGCACGTCCGCTACCGTCTACCGGATATGGGCTTCCGCGACGACGCCGGAACGCAGAATATCTTCGTCAATGGCGTGAACGGTGGCTTCGAGGTCGTTTATTGATTGCGGCCTGACAATCTAGTGATTCTAATAGTTCCAGGCCTTGCCGGTTTCGCCGAGCAAGGCCTTGGAGCTTTTATGGGCCTTTAATTCATTCAATTACCAAGTCGCCGAGCCTGCGACACTTCTAATGCCTTGCACTTCCGCAAGGACCAACGGCAAGAAATCGCGTCACGAGCGCCACGGCCAAAAAGAGCCTGACACTTTGAAACAACCGATCGACTACTTCTCGAGCGACCAGCTTCGCAAAGACCTCAAGGGCAAAACGGTCCGCGGAGGTGTTGTTACCGGTGTGGCTCAGTGTGTACGAATCTTTGTTGGCTTCGCGACTATCCCGATTCTTGCCCGTTTACTCCAGGCAGAAGACTTTGGCTTAGTGGCGATGGTTGGTTTCTTTACCAACTTCGCCGCGATGTTCGTGGATGCGGGTCTGTCAGCCGCCACGATCCAGAGCAAGTCGTTGACAACACAGCAAGCGACAAACTTATTCTGGATATCTGCCTTGCTAGGAGCATGTGTTGCGGTGGCCAGCGCAATACTCGCACCCTTTGTTAGCTGGTTCTACGAAGAGCCCCGATTGACGTCCATTATGCTCGTTTTGTCGATTACTTTTCTGATAAGTGGGCTGAGCATACAACACCAAGCGATGCTCAAAAGAAGCATGGACTTTAGATCACTAGCCGTCTTGGATCTCGGATCCTTCATCGGTGCACAGATTATTGGCATCTCCTGTGCAGCTATCTGGCGTGGCCAGCCATGGGACTACTGGGCTTTAGTTGTCATCCCCGTCGCAATGAGTTTGTTTCGCATGCTTGCCCTCTGGCGATTCTGTCATTGGAGGCCAAGCTTTCCTGTCAAGAGGAGCGGAACGCGAAGCTTGGTGGTCTTCGGTGCCAATCTTACCGGCTTCAACTTCATGAATTATTTCGTAAGAAATGCAGACAACTTAATCATCGGAAAGTCATGGGGAGAAGAGCCACTAGGCTACTACGAACGGGCTTACAAACTATTTCTTTTGCCTACGAGAAGCATTAGCGTTCCGTTATCGGGCCTTATGGTCTCCACCTTAAGCCGACTCGTTGACGAACCAACCCGCTACAAGAACCTGTACGTAAACGTTGTCAGCAAACTATCTTTGGTAACGATGCCAATTGCTGCCTTTACGTTTGCCGTATCCGAGTCGATCGTTGATGCAGTGCTGGGCGACGGTTGGTCCGATGTCGCCCCAATACTTCGCGTATTATCACTGGTCGCGATCTCGCAATCGATCGGATCGACCCTAGGGTGGCTCCTGGTTTCTCAAGGCCGAACTGCCGATAGCCTGCGATGGATTCTTTTTGCTGGGCCAATCATTGTTCTTAGCTTCTTAGTTGGCAATCGGTGGGGACCCTTAGGTGTCGCTATTGCCTATTCCGCGACTTCATGTCTAATCATTTTCCCCTGCAATGTGTGGTATACCTGCAGACGTGGACCAGTTCAGGCGAGAGACATCTACCGACTGTTTGCTGACCCTATTGTCGTCTCGACTCTCGTCGCCCCATTGGCATGGTATTGCCAAGAACTTACTGCAGACCTAGAACCGGGTATGAGGCTGCTGGTGATTACTGGTTCCTGCCTGACTGCCGTCTCTGCGTTTGTCCTCATCTACCCGAGTACGCGCAAGAGCATACTCGATCTCTTGCAGCTATTTCGCGAATTGCGTGATGGAAAACTCAAGAAAACGACCGAGTTTTGATCCATTTGACTTGCCTATTCCTAGCCTCCTCGCAAGGAAGTCATCCCCTATCACGATCACGCATTACTCTCTCATCCCTCGCAAAGCCTAAATCGAATGAAACCAGTACGCGTCTTTGTCGTGGGTTGTCCCCGCAGCGGCACAACTTTGGTCCAGTCGCGGTTGTCGGCGCATGGCGGACTAAGCACTTTTCCGGAAACGCAGCTAATGCCACAACTTGTCGGTATGCAGCGACTGCGTGCTGGACTTGCAAAGTGCCGCTCGCCGAGGGAGAGTTTCGCAGATACGGTTATAGGTCTTTTATCAAAATTCGGTTATGGACGCAGCACGAAGGCTGCTTATCAAAGGCGTCTACTGGAAATCGGCCAACACATCGACTCTCCCGAATTCCGCGAGTGGCAATTCCCGGCAACAAGAGCCATCGGACCAAGAATCGATTATGCTATTCGTCAGTTTGACGCGATCTCAAGACGGGAAGGGACACTTGGTTGGATCGAGAAGTCTCCTACTCACCTGCGGTATATCGATCTGATCCAGAAACACGTTCCAGATGCTCTTTTTGTCCATGTCATCCGTGATGGCAGGGCGACCGTTGCCTCAATTTGGGAGGCTGTTAAGAAAGACTATCATGCCTGGCGAGCTGCTTTTCCTACGATCGATTCGTGTGTGACGACTTGGAATAACGACTTGAATCGCACGCTCCAGCAAGAAGCACACCCGCACCATCTGGTGCTGAATTATCACGAATTCTGCGAGCAGCCAGACAGCTATCTTGAAACTGTATGGCGTTGGCTCGGCTTGCCCGAAGCAAAAGTACTCGAAGCCCCAGTAAATAGCACTGGGCAAAGTGGAGCAACTCAAACGGTCTTGCCTTATGAGAAATGGAAAGCTTCGACAGAACAGAGCATCAAGGACTATGGGTTGGAGAAGTACATGAAACTTTTCTCTGAGGAAGAACAGGTGACGATCGCCAAGCAACTTACAAACAATGGTGATGTGAGTTCGTTAGGTAAGCTAGAATAAGAATAGTCAACACTGCTCGCGACTAGCTATTGCCGGCTGCCGTCTTTTTCAACGGTTAGAAGTACGGAAGCACCTATCCTAATAGCACTACTAGAAAGCAAGCAGAGTCTCGAAGAACTCCAGAATCGCAAATCAAAACAAGAGATCTCTATGTCTACCTCCTGCCGTCTCTGCAAGAGTTCTACGGAACTGCAATTCAAAAAGACTATCCTGGGAAAGTATGAAATTGGGTTCTTCCGGTGCAATGAGTGCAGGTCGCTTCAAACGGAAACTCCTTACTGGCTTGACGAGTCCTACGGTGACAATCGCAGACACCTTGACGTCAATGCAGCATCCCGAGCGGTAGCCTGGCAACGTCTGCTGTTCATGATCTATCGTGCATTCCAATTAGACTCCACTGCCAAATTACTCGACTGGGGTGCCGGAGACGGATTGCTTGTACGACTTCTCAGAGACGTCGGAATCGACGCCTACTATCGCGATCCGCTGGCTACAAACAATTACGCCAACGGCTTTGAGGCAGACGGTGTTGAGGGCACGTTCGATGTGGTCACTGCTTTCGAGGTTTGGGAACACCTACCCAACCCAGCAGGAGAAATTGCGAATTCACTGTCTGAACAACCGAAACTCTACATCGCTTCTACAGAGATTTTCTCGGGACAGGATGATTCCTGGCAATATCTTAACCTGATGACAGGGAGGCACGTATTCTTCTACTCCGAAGAAGCTGTTCGATTTATTGCCGAATCTCACGGTTACGCTTACAAGATCGCTGCTGGCAAACGCATCATGCTCTATAAACCAGAATTCACTGACCGTCAGGTTTCACGAGCTACGCGATTGCTCTCGAAAGGAAATTCACGCCTTCAGCAGGCATATTTCTCAATACTCAAGAAGCGCTCGCTTGCTCTAGCTGACAGAAGAAAAATGAACACGCTCGTGCAACAAGCCATTGAGCAAGCCAACGCTAGTCGCGAGGGAGCGCACTGATCCTGGAGCCTGGATTGTCCTGTGGACGCCATACTTTGCAGCCGTGGGTTCTTCCGTCCGACGGTGCGAAATCGGTCAGGTGTTTGGGATTGGAGACGAGCGGTAAAGGGCTGCCGTCTTTTGCCCAATAGCTTCCCATCCTAGCGAATCTCTTGCGTAGCGATAGTTGCTCTCGCCAATCGCAGCTAAGTCCTCAGAATGGTCAATCGCATACTGCAACTTCTGTCCTAAATCATCTGGCAGGTCGCTTTGGTAGACTAACTCTGGTTGTGTCTGAAGGGTTTCAGGCAGGCAGCCTAGCGACGGCACGATGCAAGGTAAACCATTAGAAATAGCTAAAATCACACTGCCCGACGTCAAAACCTCTGTGAACGGAGCAACGAATACATCGGCTGCACAGAGGTACTCATCAAGCCTTGCCTGCTCCACCCGCCCAGGATGAAATTGAATTCTACCGTCTCGTTCAATTCGGGAATCAATCACTTCCGCATGGGCTTCATTCCTTACTTTTCCAACAATCATCAGTCTCGCACGCGAATCTTCCAGCTCTTTGAATTGGTCAATGAGACCGAGTATTCCTTTATAGGGTCGGACTTGCCCAACAAAAAGGAAAAGTACGCTTGTCGAATCAAGACCCAACTCATCTCGAATCTGATGCCTTTGATTCGGAGCAACTACACTGCTTGGATAGTTGCCGTGTGGAATGACGAATGTCTTTTCAAGTAATCTCACGCCATACTTCTCTGCTAGCGCACCTTTAGCGTACTCGCAATGCGAAATAACTCCATCGACCAGACGCAAAAAAAAACGCATGAACCAACGCTCTACTTTCGGATAGGCGTTCTCATGGTTATGCAAATTGTGAAGCGTCCAGACGAATCGTCTCCCCCGCAGCTTAAGCAGGAGAAAGCAGAATCCTGTTAGTAGTGACTTCAACACGGTCGAAACGAGACTCTTGCGAAATAGATAATCATCCAGCCAATGAACGTGAATAACGCTTGGCGAACGACCAAAGGCAAGCTTGATCAGAGGTTTCATACCTCGCGGTAGGTTTTCGACCTTAACCCCAGTTTTCTCTACAGACTCGGCTAAGAGATCTTGATAGGGGTTACCCGAGCCCTGATAGGGCAAGCAGCCAACCAAAAGATGATCAGGATCGTGATCCATAAGTGCTAGTGACTTTGCATCGATGCAGCAGTGTCGCGGCCCTATTTCGTCCTTGGCCGGAGGTGGCTAATAGCTCAAGACACAGCTATTATGTTTAGCAACCGTACTTTGACTAGAAGCAGTTTCAACAATCCATCAGCCCTTCGGGCGTCAGCCCTCGGCTGCCTTGGAGTCGGACAAGAACGCGTTGCGGCTGCTATTATAAATGGCCATTACTCTTTGAGTCTACGCAACGCTGTATGCTATTCACGAATCTCGACGAATTTACCGCTCAGAAGCAGAACCCCAATCGCGTTGTCGTGATTGGGGCGGGGGCCGTCGGGATCCATCTGGCGGTGCAACTGGTGCGGGCTGGGCGCGAGGTGGTCGTCCTCGAAGCGGGTGACGAAACGCTGAGTAACTTTTCTTCTGACAGTTACTCGGTAATCGGCCGCAAGCATGAGGGAATCCGACTTGGACGCAGCGTCGCCCTCGGGGGCACGACGAACCTCTGGGGCGGGCAACTCGTTGAGTTCAACCCGCTCGACTTCAACGGGCGAGACTGGCTGCCAGGCTCAAAATGGCCCGTGAGCTATGAAGAGTTCGCCCCGTATTACGGTCCGACCTACGATGCCCTCGGGATCGATCAGGATCTCCAAAAAGATGAATTCGTCTGGAAGTCACTGAAGAAGGATAAACCCAAACTGGGAACCGAGGTCGAGCTTTTTCTCTCTCGCTGGCTCAAAATACCTAACCTTGCCGCCATCTTCCGCGAAGAGATCGAAACGAAACCGAAACTATCGGTCGTTCTCAACACGACGGTCACCGGCTTTACCGGAAGGAACGGTCACATCGAAAGTCTGCAGGCTTGCAACTCCAAGGGGGAACGTCACTCAATCACTGGCGAGAGCTTCGTGCTTAGTGCCGGGACGATCGAGAATGCGCGACTCTTGCTACACGCAGCCGCCGATGAGTCTTGGGAATGTCCTTGGAAACATAACGAGAATGTCGGTAAGTACTTTCAAGACCATCTTGGCGGACGAGTCGCGATGATTAAGCCACGCGATTCCAAAGCCTTCTACGACCTGTTTTGCACGATCGTCCTCCGCAGCCATAAGTTCCAACCCAAACTACGGCTTTTCAACGAGCTACTCGATCAAGAGCCTGTTCTCAACAATCAGGTGTGGATCGCTTTCGAAAATTCCATCAAGGAAAACCTCGTCTTCCTCAAGCAGTTTTTCCAAGCCGCCCTCTACAGCCGAAAGATCGGTTCGATCTCCGAGTTCTTCCGCAATGCGTTCGCCTGTGCTCGTCACATGATTCCGCTAATGTGGAAGTTTGTTGTGGAGCACCGAGTGCTGATCCCCAGCGGCTCGCGCATTTCGCTAACGGTTCAAGCCGAGACCGAGCCCTTGCGTGAGAGCCAAATCAAGATCGACTCCAGCGAGACGAATGAGTTTGGCCTCCCCAAGGTTTTGCTCGACTGGCAACTCTCTAGCAACGAGATTCACCACCTGGCTTCTTTCACCAGGCGTGTTGAGAAAGCGCTGCAAGAGTCTGAATTGGCGGATTTGGTCGTCGAGCCGGCACTGTTGGAGGAGGACCCGAAGTTTCTGGACCAACTCCACGACACGAACCACCACTCCGGCGGATGCATCATGGGAGAGAGTGCGGAGCAGGGCGTGGTTGATAGGAACTTGCAAGTCTTTGGCACAGACAACCTCTTCGCGAACGGGGCCTGCATCTTCCGCACAAACAGCAATGCCAACTGCACCTTCACTGCCATGGCATTCGCCACAAGGCTAGCCGAGTATCTTGCTAAGGATTCCCATGAAGCAGGTTTACCTCAAGCCGATTGATCGCACTGCTTCCTGCTTAGGATTCGGTTGCGCGGGACTCGACGGCCGAATTGGGCTGCGACGGTCTGCCAAGCTGATCGAAACGGCACTGGATCTTGGCATCAACTATTTCGACGTGGCCCCTTCGTACGGAACCGCTGAAGAAGCCTTGGGACACGTCCTCGGTAATTCGAAAGAAGTCATCGTGACGACGAAAGTCGGTCCGCCTCGTAAACCCTACAACGCCCGGAAGGCTTGGATTCGCTCGATCGCTAAACCGATCTTGGATCGGACGCGCGGACTGAAGATACTGATCCGCAACAGTATCTCGAAACCTGCGGGTGCGAAAACGCGTCCCCGCTACGACTTCTCAAAAGCTGGCATTGAGAGCACCGTAGAAAGTAGCCTAAAATTTCTCAAGCGTGATACGATCGACATCCTGCTCGCTCACGAGCCCCATCCCGACGACCTCGTGCCGGAGGTCGCAGAGCGGTTTGAAAGCCTCTTGGAAAATGGTGCGATCAAAGCGTTCGGCACAGGGATCGGAGCGGTCGACGATTGCTGGGCCCCGTTTGGTACCGTGTGGCAATCTGCTTGGCCCGCCGAGCAGATCGACAGCTATCAGGAGAACGTCACCTATTTGTTTCACCGAGTGCTTCGCAACTCTCGGCAATCCTTAGACGGTCGCACCGAAGTCCCTGCCGCAGACCTGATCCGAAATGCCCACTTACAACGGCCCGATTCTGTACTGCTAGTCTCAGCCTCAACGCCAGACAGGCTGAAAGAACTGGCCGACGCAGTCGCTTGAGGCGCTCAACCACCTTAGTTGCGAGAATTGCGAGCCGAAAGTTTTCTCGAAGCCGTCTTTGAGGCAGTAGGAAAAGCTAGAGTAAGGAAGTACTCTTGCGTCAGCGATCACTCGTCCATTTGGCACACACCGCCCACTGCGAGCCTCGACTTCATGTTCGTGTCGGTAATCATCCCCGTCTATAACCACAGCGACTTTCTGAAGCTGTGCCTTGACGCGTTGAGCAAGCAAACGCTTCCGCGCGATCAGTTCGAAGTGATCGTGATCGACAACGGTTCCGACGACCCGCCAGAGCAATTGGTCGCCAGCTACGACTTCACACGTTATTCCACTGAGTCGAAGCCCGGGTCGTTCGCAGCGCGCAATCATGGTCTAACTCTGGCGAAGGGAGACTATATCGCCTTCACCGACTCCGACTGCTTACCTGCGCCTGACTGGCTTGAGAAGGCAACTGCCGAGTTAGCTTCTTCAGATCGAACCGACGTTGTCGCAGGTCGCATTGACGTCGTTGCCTACGACCCGAAATCTCCCAAATCCGTCGAGCTGTTCGACATTGCGATTCGCCTCAATCAGGAATCGAGGGTCGCCAAATCCAACGGGGTGGTCACGGCCAACATGGTCACGCGTGGAGAACTGTTCGAGCAAGTTGGCGATTTCGATGATTCGCTGATGAGCGGCGCCGACGCTGAGTGGTCCCAGCGCGCGGCGGCTCAAGGCTACTCAGTCAGGTATCTTGATGACGCCGTGGTCAGCCACCCGACGCGGACGACATTGAAAGAAGTGCTGACGCAAACCCGCAGGAGAGCCGGTGGTCGCTTCGACATGCGGGCGAACACCAAAGGACGGGGACTGGCATCGAAAGTGGCCGATGCTGCCACAAAAATCCTACCTCGCTGGAAAGGCCTTGGCCAGGCTCGCCAACGCCTCTCGAAACGAGGCTACGGGTTCATCGCCTGGCTACGTGTCGTCGGCGTGATGCAAATTGTTCATTACGCAGCTCTCATCGAAATCGTCCGACGAATGTGCGGCAACGAGGCCGAGAGGCGTTGACCGGCAACGACCGCCTCACTCAGCCTCAAAGGGCTAAGAAACGCCTCCCCCGGGGACATCCCCCCTCGGATCCAGCGGGGCTCCTGGTCGCTCGGGTGGTAAACTATCACTCCTAGGTAGCTGCTAGCAATCGCGACGGTTGAAGGCTGCCCGGGCGAAACATTCACTCTATTCACAGCGTCGCCATCATCCCGAAAATTTGCCCTCAGCGGGTCAGAGTGTTATTTTTCTAGGGTCAATCCTGAGGATTCTCGCAGGGTTGCGGCGATTTTGGCGGGGTGCAGCCCCCGTCGGTTCCAACTATGATAAGAGGTTCGCTTGAAGCCAAAAACTGGCCCAAAAGCGTTCCCACTGGCAAACCCTACGATCGGAGTCAGGCAAGTGCGAAGTCGTTTCTCCAAACTTCTCGTGAATCGTCTCGGCAGAGAGTGGCAACAACTCATGGACGGCTGGATGAGCTTGAAGGCCCTGCTCAGCGGCAAGCCTCGCACGAGACTTCAGCCGATCCGCGTCAGTCAGCCTAACTCGTCGAGAACCCGCCGCTAACTTAGACCTGGTGCTGCCAGTTTGAGGAGGCAGTAACGGAGGCCCTTGTTCAACGCTTAATAAGAGGGAGCTTAACAAGAGAGCTTTAACGACCCCTTAGCTTCGCTGATCCGAAGCATCGAACCCTCTCGCTATCCCACCCATGGCAATCTCGCCACCCCACACAATTCGTGTTAACCATCGATACTCGGCCCCAGTTGTCCGAGTTGTGGTAACACCCTCGGAGTCTAACCTCACGTGAATCAGGATCAACTACCCGGCTCGTTCTTCGGACCCTCGACGCTCGTTGAGCTTCTTGAGCACCGCGCCACGCATCAAGGCGATGACATTGGGTTTCGCTTTCTCGTCGATGGCGAGAAAGAGTCCATCGAATGGACTTACGCCGATGTCGACAAAAAGGCACGCGCTATTGCCGCCTCGCTCCAATCGATGGGGCTCGAAGGCGAACGCGCGCTGCTGCTTTATCCGTCGGGACTTGATTTTGTCGCCGCCTTTTTCGGCTGTCTCTACGCAGGGGTGACCGCCGTTCCTGCCTATCCGCCGCGGCGTAATCGCAACATGGCGCGCATTCAAGCGATCGCCAACGACGCCCAAGCTGCCATCGCGCTGACCACACACGACGTGCTGGAACGCGTCCAGACGATGATCACCGACACGCCGGTCTTACAACAGATGCGCTGGCGTGCGACCGATCAATGGGAAATCGAACTGGCAGACACTTGGCAGCGTCCCGACGTCCACGGCGATACGCTCGCCTTTTTGCAGTATACCTCGGGCTCAACGGGAGTCCCCAAGGGTGTCATGCTCACGCACTCGAACCTGATGCACAACTCGGCAATGATCGCCTACGCCTTCGAGCATTCCCGCTCAGGCAGTGGCGTGTTCTGGTTGCCGTTGTATCACGACATGGGCCTCATCGGTGGCATCCTCCAGCCGCTTTACATGGGCCGTCCGAACATGCTGTTCTCGCCTACGCACTTCCTGCAACGACCGTTGCGTTGGTTGCAGATCATGACGCAAACCGGTTCGACCATCAGCGGTGGACCGAACTTCGCCTACGATCTGTGCGTTGAGAAAGTCACCTCCGAGCAAAAGAAACAACTCGATCTCAGTCGCTGGTCGCTTGCCTTCAATGGTGCTGAACCAGTCCGTGCTGAAACCATGAAGCGCTTCAGCGAAGCCTTCGCCGAATGCGGTTTCCGCAAAGAGGCATTCTACCCCTGCTACGGACTTGCCGAAGCGACGCTGATCGTAGCCGGCGGCTACAAGCAGACCGAGCCAGTCGTCCGCAGTTTCGAGATCGCCGCCCTCGAAGAGCACAAGGCCGTTCCCACGGAAACTGCGGGTGAGAATTCACGCGCCCTCGTCGGCAGCGGTGGAAATCTCCTCGACCAGAACATCGTCATCGCGGACCCTGAGTCCCGCGAATTCCTCGGCGAAAACCGCGTCGGCGAAATCTGGGTCTCCGGCCCAAGTGTCGCGCAGGGGTATTGGAAGCGCGAGGAAATCTCGAAAGAAACTTTCCAAGCTCGCCTGAGCGACGGTCGCGGTCCGTTTCTCCGCACAGGCGACCTCGGTTTTCTCTCCGACGGCGAACTATTCGTCACTGGTCGCCTGAAAGACCTCATCATTCTTCGCGGAGTAAACCACTATCCGCAGGACATCGAACTGACCGTCGACCAAGCGCACAAGCATCTCAAGCCTGGCGCCGGGGCTGCATTTGCCGTAGGTGATGAAGGCGAAGAGCGCCTCGTCGTCGTCCAAGAGACCAACCGCCGCCGCGATATGGACGTGGCCGCGATCTTCGAGGCCATCCGCAAGGAAGTCGCCAACAAACATGAGCTGGCTGTTTCCTCGATCGTGTTGCTGAAAACCGGCAGCATCCCCAAGACTTCTAGCGGTAAGATCCAACGCCACGCCTGCGAGGCAGGTTATGAAGCAGGCACGCTTGCCGCGCTGGCAATGTGGTCCGCCGAGGAAGGTATCCACGAAATCGCCGCTTCAGTCCGTCGCACCAGCGAAGATGAATCGCTACTCGATTCCGACGGAATGGAAGCCGCCGCCGATATTTTGGAGGACGAGTCGTCAGAGGAAGAAGCAAGATCGCACGTCGAAGAAACGAAACCCGTTCAACGGCGTCCACTCACCGCGGAGCCACCCGCGTCCGTTGCTTCTGCCGTGAATGGTGCTGCGGCGAAACCACAGCCGCCATTAAGACAAGAGAATCGAGCGACCCGCGAACACGCAATCTCTGCTCAGCAGGAAGAAATCGCTGAAAAGGTCTACGAACAAGTTCGCCTGATCGCCAAAGAACGTGCTCAAGAGCTTGAGTGGGACACGAACATTGTCGAGATGGGTCTCGACTCGCTGGAACGCATGGAAATCGTCGCCGCCCTAGAAGACGCCTTCGGCGGGCGGTTCCCAGACCATGTTCTTCCCAACATGGAAACCTGCGGCGAAGTTGTCGAAGCAATCGAGGAGCACCTCGGTGGTAAACTGGCGGATCGATCGCAGAAAACGTCGGTTCAAGAAATCCCTGAAGAAAACTACCAATTCGCCAAGTCGCTAGAATACCGTCGGCTCCAAGAGAACAAGAAGCTGGTCGAGAAGACGGGACGCAAACCGTTCTTCACGGTCCACGAGGGCGTCACCAACGACAAGACACAGATCGACGGGCACGAGTACATCAATTTCTGTAGCTACAATTACCTGGGCATGTCGGGAGATCCGTATGTCACCAAGGCGGCACGCGATGCCGTGCAGAAGTACGGCACGAGCGTCTCTGCTAGCCGGCTAGTCTCCGGGCAGAAGCCTTTGCACGGGCAGCTTGAGCGCGGCATTGCCGACTTCATCGGCGCTGAAGATGCCATCGTGTTCGTCGGCGGGCACTCGACGAACGAATCGGTGATTGGCCACCTGTTTGGCCCCGGCGACCTCATTCTGCACGACGCACTCTCGCACAATAGCATCATGCAGGGGGCGATTCTTTCCGGCGCTCGCCGTCGGCCTTTCCCACATAACGACTGGGAAGCCTGCGGACGCATCCTGCGCGAAATCCGCGGCGAGTACCAACGCGTCCTAATCGTCGTTGAAGGCGTTTACAGCATGGATGGCGACTACCCCGACCTGCCGAAATTCGTCGACATCAAGAAAGATCAGAAGGCCTACTTGATGGTCGACGAGGCTCACTCGATGGGCACGATGGGCCTCCGGGGGCGCGGGATGGCAGAACACTACGACCTGAACCCCAAAGACGTTGACATCTGGATGGGGACGCTCAGCAAGTCGTTCGGCAGTTGCGGCGGTTACATTGCCGGACAGTCAGAGCTCATCGATTACTTGAAATACACTGCTCCCGGTTTTGTCTACAGCGTTGGCCTCTCGCCCTCGAACGCAGCCGCGGCACTCGCTTCGTTGGAATTGCTTCAAGAGGAACCCGAGCGAGTCACCAAGCTCGCCGAAAACTCACGACTGTTCCTCGAACTGTCCCAAGCTGCTGGCCTGAACACCGGCACGAGCAACAACACCCCCGTGGTACCGATCATCACGGGGAACTCCGCAGACGCCCTGGCACTTTCGAGTCAACTGTTCGATCGCGGCATCAACGTGCAGCCAATTCTTTATCCAGCGGTTGAAGAAAGCGCTGCTCGTTTGCGATTCTTTATCACGAGCGATCACACCGAAGCGCAGATCCGCTCGACCGTCCGAGCGGTTGCCGAAGAGCTCGATAAAATCGATTCTTCCTATCGCAACGGTTGCCCGCTGCCAGCGGCAGAACCGATCGAAAAAGCCGCCCAAGAGCCGGCGACGTTGCCACCGCGATAGTTCGTGTCATTCCGGCGAGAACCTCGGAATGACACGAGTCAAGCACTGCGCATGGCGTTTTCTTTACTCTCTGCCGTGCTCAGGTTATGCTTACTGGTGGGGAGATAACCATAAACGCAACCATTTCTAAGGGTTGCGATCAACGACATAAGTTACCGCCGCTCAGCACCTGCCTCATCTGTCAGGTCGGTTGAGCTGGCTCACGTAACCGTTGTAGCTTTCTCAGGAACAGGAAAGGGATCGCGAATGTCGCAAGCGATTGTCGACCCAGCGGAGTTGCGCCGCTTTGCGCACCAGCTTCGTCAATTCAATGCCGAACTCGAAGAGCGTCTCTCGACGCTCGGCAACCAGCTTCACGTCCTCAGCGCGACTTGGCGAGATCAGGAACAGAAAAAGTTCACTGAGGAGTTCGAGCAAATCCTCCGTCTGCTAGGGCGCTCGATCGAAGCCACGAACGAGTACACGCCCTTTCTCCTACGCAAGGCGGAACGCATCGAAGAGTATCTCCAGCAAAAGTAGAAAGCCTCGATGTCACAGCCCGCTCAAGTTCGTAATTCACAAGCGATTGAAGACCTTCGCGCCGGCCTAGCGCGATTCAACGCCCGAGCTCAAGCCGCGTTGGAATTGCTCGATGGCGAACTCCAACGGGCGTGCGAGTGGATCGATCATGAGCAGCCTGCTTACTGGAAGAAGCAAACAAGAAAAGCTGACGAAGCGGTCAATCTCGCGAAGATCGACCTTGAGCATTGTTTGATGTTCCCCGTCGCCGGCGAACGACCGGCCTGCCGCGAAGAACGTGACGTGCTTCACGCCGCCAAGCGGCGTGCTGAACTTTGTCGAGAGAAAAGTGAAACCGTGCGGCATTGGAAACAGTCCCTCAACCACGAAGTTTATGAATACCAGGGACGCGTCGGCCAACTCCGCGAACAACTCGTCACAGACATGCCCCACGCACTAGCCAAACTCAAGATCATCCTCAACAAGCTTGAAAACTACACCGTTGAAAATTCAGTTCGAAACACCATTCCTGAAACCACAGATGAAGACAGATAAACACAAATGAGTTTTGATCTGTCGCATTTACCTCTCACCCTTCCCACACGACTAACTCGATTATCTGTGTAAATCAGTGTTCATCCGTGGTTCCGAAACTTCATAGCCAGTCATTATGCGACAAACCGACCTCTACACCGGCAGTGCCCAACTTCGCGATGCGTTCGACGAGTTGCTCGCCCTTTGGAATGAGGTCTCTGAGAATTGGAACGACGCCGTGAGTCGCAAGTTTTGCGAGCAACATTTAGAGCCACTCTCTCCGCTGGTAAAACTCTCCCTCGAGGCTTCGAGTCGCACCACGCAGATCGTCGCGTCGATGCACCGTGAATGTGAAGACCCCAAACAAGTATGAAAAGCCCTTCGACTCCTAACTCGACTCCTGACAACTCCAACGGTCAGGTCACAGCGCAGGCCAATCCAGCGCAAATGACCAACCGTCGGGTTCTGGAATTGATGACGGCTCTCCAGCAGGCGGCCAACGAGCGAGCAGAGGCGGAAGCCAACATTCAGGCGACTTACGGAACTCGCATTGAAAAGATCGAGCAGCTCTTTCAATCCTCTCAATCGCAAGTCGCCGAGCAACATCTCAAACGTCGACGGGAACTCGAGAACGAGTACGGCGAGGCAAAGCGTGAGGCCGCGGCCCGTTTTCAAAGCGAGAAGGACCAGCTCCTTGCGCAGCTCAAAGAACGGCTCGATGAACTAGAGGCTCAACACGCGAAGGTTCAGAAGGCCGCGGAACATGAGAAGAGCGAGACCCAATGGCAGGCTCTCTCACTCTATGATGGGTTGAAGGACCAACCTGAAGAGCAGCGTGTTGAAAAGCTCAACTACATCCAAGCCCAAAGCCGCCAAGTCGAAGGCTTGCGGCGTGATGCCCAATCGCTCATTTCATTGCGAAGGCTTGAGAAGGCCGCGAAGCAACTCACCCCGCAGCCAAGTAGCACTGCTGAGAATGTCCCCGAGCCCACGGCAGCGCTCACCGCTGCCGTAGGCGAGCTACGGACACAGATCCTCCAGTTGCAAGATCAGCGAATTCCTTCGCTCTTCCTAGAAGGGTGGCGAGGAGTAGCTTGGTTCTTACCCTCAGCAATCCTCGCTGCCATTCCTGCCTGGTCGCTCTCTGGGGGCTCCTGGCCACTCGCTCTGATGGGAACACTGGGCGGAGGAATCGCCCTGACGCTCGTCCTCCTGGCCATCTTCATGCCGATGGGGCGTCGCCAGTCGCTCAGCCTTTACCAATCGATTCTCAATCACCTAGGCATCGCCGGTGAACTGGAGTCCGCGGCACGCGAAGCCGCCGAAACCACTTGCCAGCAGCAACAGCAAGCCCATCTAGCAGCACGCGATAAAGACCTCACTGAGTCTGCCGAAAAATGCGAGGCGGCAATCCTGGCCAGCCAAACTTCTTGTAATCGACTCGAAGAACAACTCACCAAAAAGGTCCACGACAAGATCGAGACTCTCGCCGCCGAGCGACAGTCGGCCCTCGATGCGATCGAAGAGAAGTACCCCCCGCTGCTTGAGACACACGTCCAAAACCGAATCGCTGCCGAGCAATCGCTCAGCGAGAAGCGCAAAAAAGACCTGGCCGCTGCGGAAACGCAGCGTGAGACAACCTGGAACGGGATGAAATCGAAGTGGGAAGCCTCCTACGCAACCATCACCTGCGAACTTGCCAGGGCCAAGCAAGACTTTGACTCGATCTTGCCCAATTGGCAGAAGACAGATTACTCAAGCTGGAGTCGCCCGAACACGCTGCCAGCTTCTCTTCGCTTCGGCAAGGCGACTCTGCCGATGAAGTCGATTCGCAACGCCATCTCCGAGGACGAGCGTCTCCGTCCTGAGCAGACGAGTCTCGACTTACCAGCGCTCATGACGCTAGCCGATTCACCGAACTTGCTCGTCTCAGCCTCAGGGAAAATGCGTGCCAAGGCGAGTGAACTGTTGCAAGTTCTCCTCCTGAAATTCTTGACCACAGCCCCCGCCGGGAAGCTGCGGATCACGGCCATCGACGCTGCCGGGCTGGGTGAGAGTTTCGGCGGTTTGGCTCATCTGTCCGACTATCACGATCAGCTTATCGGCAAGCAGATATGGACTGACTCGAAGGATATCGCCGGCCAGTTGGCGCTTCTGTCCGATCATATTGAAAAGGTACTGCAACAGTATCTACGTAACGACTTCGCCACGATCCATGAGTACAACGCCCACGCTGGCGAAGTTGCTGAGCCGTATCACGTGATCGCCGTAGCTAACTTCCCCGCCGGTTTTACCGAACTCACGGCCAAACGTCTCGAAAACCTCGCTGCAGCGGGTCCCCGCTGCGGCGTGCATGTGTTGCTCAGTGTCGACAGCGAATTGAAGCTACCGCACGATTTTTCACTCGAAAAACTACGTGAGAATGCCGTGAAGCTTGTCGCTAGAGAAGATCAATTCGCGTGGGACTACCCCCTGTTCGATCGCCTACCGTTGAAGCTCGACCAGCTCCCTTCGCCCGACATTCTCAACAAGATCCTCCGCATTGCGGGAGAAGAATCCCGCATCGCTAGCAAAGTCGAAGTCCCGTTCTCTTGGATTGCCCCCGAAGAGGGAGAGCTTTGGAATAGCAATAGCGGTCGCAGCCTTGAGGCCCCGATCGGTCGCGCCGGAGCTCGCCAGTTACAAAGCCTTTCGCTTGGAAAGGGTACCTCTCAGCATGTGCTGATTTCAGGAAAGACCGGCTCTGGAAAGAGTACACTGCTGCACGCGATGATCACCAATCTGGCGATGCACTACGGTCCCGATCAGTTGGAGTTTTACCTCGTTGACTTTAAGAAAGGCGTCGAGTTTGCCGCTTACTCAACTGGCAAGTTGCCTCATGCCCGCGTCATCGCCATCGAAAGCGAACGCGAATTCGGCGTCAGTGTGCTGGAACGCCTAGACGTCGAACTCCGCCGTCGCGGTGAGCTGTTCCGCCAACATGGCGTGCAAGATGTTGCCGGATTACGTGAGGCTGCACCCGACGAATTGCTGCCACGCACCGTGCTGATCATCGATGAGTTCCAAGAACTGTTCGTCGCCGATGATCGGCTCGCTCAAGATGCGGCCCTCCTTCTTGATCGGCTCGTCCGCCAAGGTCGAGCGTTCGGCATCCACGTTATTCTCGGCTCGCAGTCGCTCTCGGGTGCTTACTCCCTGGCACGCAGCACACTGGGGCAAATGGCCGTTCGAGTCGCCTTGGAATGTAGCGAAGCGGACGCGAATCTGATTCTCAGCGACGAAAACAGCGCCGCCCGCCTGCTAAGCCGCCCCGGCGAGGCTATCTACAACGACCAAAATGGTTTCGTCGAAGGGAACCACACCTTCCAAGTCGCCTGGCTACCCGATGCCCAGCGACGTGATTATCTCAAACAACTCGCCGAGAGACAGCAGAAGTCGAGTCTCACTTTCGATCCGGCCATCGTCTTCGAAGGCAACGTCCCCGCCGATCCAAGCCACAATGAAGAACTCAAACAATCGCTTGCCGGTTTTGCCGCATGCGAGGAAAACAATCTTTGGCTCGGCTCATCAGTTCGCATCGAACCCCCGCTAAAGATTTCCCTCAAAAGACAAAGCGGTGCCAACTTGGCAATCGTCGGCGGCGACGAATCAATGGCCTTTGGCATGCTTTCAACGGCAGTTCTTGCTCTGGCAGCAAAGCCTGGCGACAAGCCCGTGAGCCTCACCATTCTGGACGGCACACGATCTGAATCAGAGCAACCTGACCAGTGGGAGACACTTGCACCGCTATTCGGCGAGAGGCTTCAACGCATGCTCCCTGACGCTGCCGCAACTCAGATCGCCAGCCTTCACGAACTGCTGTTCAGTCGGACCAATGCTGCCGAAGCCAGTACTCCTGAAGAACGGCTTGCTTCGCACTTCGTTGTCCTTCACGACCTCTCCCAGTTTCGCGACTTACGACTCACCGAGGACGACTTTAGCTTCTCAACCGGCGGTGCCAACAAGCCACCTTCAACAGACAAGATGTTCCGGCAGCTTCTCAAGGAAGGCCCCGCAGTAGGAATTCATTTCCTCTTCTGGTGCGAGTCTTACAACAGCCTCACCCGCGCTGTTGATCGGCTCACACTGCGCGAGATCGATTTCCGCGTCGCCATGCAGATGAGCGCGGCAGACTCCACGAGCCTGATCGACTCACCCGCTGCCGCTCAGTTGGGCGAACACCGTGCCCTCTTCTACCGCGACGATCTGGGCACGCAAACGAAGTTCCGCCCCTACGGCAGGCCCAGCGAAGCCTGGCTAGCCGAGGCAGCAAGCCTGCTGAAGCGCTCACCGCAGCCTGCCCTCTAACGGTTCCACTGTCGATTCTTAAGGGTAGAATGGCGGTCCCAGCCTGCGGAACCTTCTTTTCCCCTAAATATTCAAGGTGATTCGAACCATGAAGATATCCAACAATGCCTTTTCACGGCGTCAATTCGTTAAGACCTCAGCCGCAGCTTCACTAGCTGCTTTGGCGACACCGGCCATTCATACCGCTAGGGCAGCCGAGGGTGGCGAAACGATTGTTGGCTCGGGCGAGCATCAGTATCGCGTGGATCACTACTGGGCTCAGCTTCCCGACGAATTCACCTGGCAAACCACACACAACGTTGCGGTGGACAGTCAGGGGCTCGTTTATGTAATTCACGAAGGCCACCTTGGTAAGAAAGACCATCCGTCAATCTTTGTGTTCGACGCCGAAGGCATGTATGTGCGCTCGTTCGGTAGCCAGTTCCAAGGGGGCGGACACGGCATTGAGACTCGCAAGGAGGCCGATGGCGAGTTCCTCTATATCTGCAACTACCAACAACAACGCTCCATCGCAAAGCTAACGCTCGAAGGCGAACAGATTTGGCGCAACGGTGCTCCGCTAGAGAGCGGATTCTATGCCAAGGGCGAAGACCAGTTCCCCCGCGATGCCAAGGACAATCCCTGGGGCCGCAACCGCTTCATGCCTACCAACATCGCGTTTCATCCCGGTGGCGATGGGTTTTACGTAGCTGATGGCTACGGCACGTTTCGCATCCACTATTACAACGCCGCCGGGAATTGGGTTTCGACCTTTGGCAGCCCAAGCAATGGTAAGAAAGGTGACTCGACCTTTAATCTCCCACACGGCATCTGGATCGACGATCGCGGCGACGAACCAACCATTGTCGTGGCCGACCGTGCCAACGCCCGTTTGCAGTGGTTCAACATGCTGGGCGAACACCTCCGCACGCAAGGCGACTTCCTGCTGCCCGCCAATATGGATGTCCACGGCGAAGTCCTGCTGGTCCCCGATCTTGTCGGCCGCGTGACGTTGCTCGATAAAAACAACGAAGTGATTGCCCACCTCGGCGAAGATAGCGAGCGAATCCTCAAGGACAAGAAAGACACCGGCGGCCACAACATTCGCCTCGACGAGAAGAAGTGGCTCGACGGCAAATTCGTCCACCCTCACGACGCGTGTTTCGACGCCGACGGGAACATCTATGTCGCTGAATGGGTCAAGACTGGCCGCGTGACAAAGCTCACGAAGATGAGTTAGTAAAGGATTGTTTTGACGCTCGTTGCTCTCGAAGAAGTTTCTATCGGTTTCCGCGGCCCACCGCTCTTAGACGCGGTCAATTGCCGCATCGAGTCAGGCCAGCGCATCGGCCTGCTTGGGCGGAACGGTGCTGGCAAGACGACATTGATGAAGCTAGTCTCCGGTGCGCTCACCCCTGACCAAGGAAGGGTGAGTCTCGCTCCGGGCGTGCGTGTCACCCAGCTACGGCAAGATGTGCCGCAAGAGATGCGTGGAAGCGTCGCTGATATCGTTGCCCAAGGGGTTGCCGATTCCGCGGAAGATTGGGAAGTGCAGCACACGGCTGAAAAGCAAATCACCCAAATGGGCCTCGACGCTGATGCGGAATTCTCCTCGCTCTCAAGTGGCATGAAGCGTCGTGTTCTGCTGGCGCAAGCGTTGGTCGGCGAGCCCGATGTGCTGTTGCTCGATGAGCCAACCAACCACTTGGATGTCGAAGCAATCATCTGGCTGGAAGAGTTCCTCTCGGCATGGCGAGGCACGTTGCTCTTCGTCACGCACGACCGCGCCTTCCTTCGGCGACTCGCCACCCGCATCCTCGAGATCGATCGCGGTCGAATCTTCGATTGGTCCTGCGACTACGACACGTTCTTGGTCCGCAAAGAACAGGCCCTCGCCGCGGAGGAAAAGCAGAACGCCCTCTTTGACAAAAAGCTTGCCGAAGAGGAACGCTGGATCCGCCAAGGCATCAAAGCTCGCCGAACTCGAAACGAAGGCCGCGTCCGTGCCCTCAAAGCAATGCGGGACGAGCGTAGCAAACGCCGTGACCGACAAGGTACAAGTAAGCTCAAGATTCAAGAAGTTCGTAAAAGCGGTGCACTTGTCGCTGAGGCAGAAGAAGTCTCGTTTAGTTACAACGATGGCAGCCCGATCTTCGAGAGCTTTTCGACGCTCCTCATGCGGAGTGACAAGGTCGGCATCATCGGGCCAAATGGAGCTGGCAAAACCACGCTGCTGAAAGTGCTGCTCGGCGAGTTGGAACCGCAATCGGGCAGCATCAAGCTCGGCACGAATCTCGACATCGCCTATTTCGATCAAATCCGAGGCCAACTCGACGAAGAAGAAACCGTCGAACACGCTGTCGGCGAAGGGTACGACAGCATCGATGTCGTCAATGAAAAAGGCCAGCCCGTCAAGAAGCACATCTACGGCTACCTCCAAGACTTTCTCTTCGCGCCTGAACGCTCACGTACCCAAATCAAGTTCCTCTCAGGTGGCGAACGCAATCGCGTGTTGCTTGCGAAGCTGTTCGCGAAGCCGGCGAATGTGGTCGTCCTCGATGAACCAACGAATGATCTTGACGCGGAAACTTTGGAGATGCTTGAAGAACGGCTCATCGATTTCGGCGGGACACTGCTTGTTGTAAGCCACGACCGCGAGTTCCTCAACAACGTCGTTACCAGCACCATCGCCTTCGAAACCGACGGCGTCCATGAGTATGTCGGGGGCTACGACGATTGGCTCAGGCAGCGGAAACCCGCCGCTCGCGCCTTAGCAAGAGAAACACCGACCTCCGAAAAACCGACCACGGCGAAACCGCACGCGACGCCGAAAACTCAAACCAAGAAACTCTCCTACAAAGACCAACGAGAACTCGACACACTACCCGCGCTAATCGAGGAACTTGAGAGCGATTTAGCCGCTTGGCACGAGAAAATGGCGGACCCTGAGTACTTCAAGCTGCCCAAGGAAGAACTCGCACAGAACCAATCCGAACTCGACGCAACACAAGCGAAGCTCAACGAAGCCTACGAGCGTTGGGAAGAGCTGGAAGGGTGAGCCGTTGCGGCTTAGCCGTGGACGATGTTAGCAACACCCCTCGGTCCCGCAGCAATCCTCTCCCGGCAAGCTCGTTTCGTCGTAATCCAGCCCCTTCGTTTCCCGCACGTGCCGCACCGCATTGCGGTGGCAATCGTACTCGGTTGCTTCCTCTGGCGAAACGAGCGTGTGCGGCTCAATTGGCGTCACGTGACTGGCGTAAGGCTCGCGTGTGTAAATGTCAAACGTCTTCTTGCAAACGGCCGTCCGCTCACCGCGTTTGAGTGTGTGTCCGTCGTCATCCTTCACCTGCTTCCAGGGGCCGTTGTAGATCACCGCTTGCTTGTGATCCATGCAGGGGCCCTCTTTTCCTTTGTAAGCTCTGAGCGTCACGCTGCGGAACTCAATCCCTTCGACCACTGCCCACGCTTCCTCCTGACGGCTGAGTATTTCGACGCCGTAAAAGCCCGCGTCTTCAAACGCCTTGAGGAACTCTCCCTCAACGAACGCACCACTGATGCAGCCGCTCCATAGGTTCGGATCGTTCTGCAAATGCTGCGGAACCGGTTCGTCGCTAACGATGTCGGAGATGACTGCACGACCTCCTCGCTTTAACACGCGAAAGATCTCGGCGAACAACTGCTTGCGATCCGCGTTACTCACGAGGTTCAACACGCAATTTGAGACCACCACATCCACCGAGTCGCTTTCGACAAGTGGCTTCGAAGCACGCAGTTCGTCGGCGTAACTCTCTGCCTTCAACCAATCAGAACTTGTGGCTATCGGGTTCTCCGCCAACCTCTGCTCGAAAGCTTCTAAGTCGAGCCCCAAGTCCTGAATGCTCCCTTTCCGGAAATCGACGTTCTTGTAGCCAATCTTCTCGCCGATCTCACCCTGGTACTTACGAGCGAGGGCGAGCATCTCATCATTACGATCAACGCCGATGACCTTGCCCCCTGGACCAACGATCTGGGAGGCGATGTAGCAAATCTTCCCACCCCCGCTGCCCAAGTCGAGCACTGTCTCGCCTTCAGCGACATGCTTAGAAGGATCACCGCAACCATAGTCCCGCTCGATGATCTCTTCAGGAATGATCTTTAGGTACTGAGGATCGTAGTCCACGGGACAGCAAAGGGCAGGTTCCGCTTCCTGTGCAGCCGCACCATAGCGATCACGCACAGCCGCCTCGACATTCAGCTCCTTCGTGCTGGCAGCGTCTCCATTCAATCCCACGACGGGCAATTCCATTTCACTCACTATGGTACTCCTAACAAAGAAGCGAATCTTTTGATGATCGAACGCTCAGTTCAGGACACGGATCGCTGGCTAACCAGGCAATGCAATGTATGCCTAACAACCCACATGTTAATATGCTCTTCACCGAGCGTCTGTGGGGCTTTTCACCGAGATACCCATGTGGGGCCGCTCGACAGCGAGCCGTCCAACCCTAAAATGAGCAGTTTGCCAATCAAACGGTAGCCCTCGCCTACCGACAACTTGACACAATCCCTCCACACCGGTCCAGCCAGAAAGGCCCCCGCCATGAGTACCATCGTCGATGTCCACGGACGCCAAATCCTTGATTCCCGCGGTAATCCTACCGTGGAAGTCGACGTCACGCTCGCCGACGGCACCGTCGGCTCGGCAGCGGTCCCCAGCGGTGCCAGCACCGGTGCCCACGAGGCCTGGGAGCTGCGCGACGGCGAGGACGCCTACATGGGCAAGGGCGTCACCAAGGCCGTTTCGCACATCAATGACGAAATCGCCGACGAGCTGATCGGCATGGACGCGACCGATCAAATAGGCGTCGATCAGCAGATGCTCGACCTCGACGGCACGCCCAACAAGAGCCGTCTCGGGGCGAATGCGATCCTCGGCGTTTCGTTGGCCACGGCTCACGCTGCCGCCCGATTTTGCGAGTTGCCGCTGTTCCGTTACCTCGGCGGCTCGAACGCCCGCCTGCTTCCCGCGCCAATGATGAACATCCTCAACGGTGGCGAACACGCGGACAACTCGGTCGACATTCAAGAGTTCATGGTCATGCCGCTGGGCTTCGACAACTTCAGCGACGCGTTGCGTTGCGGCTGCGAGATCTTCCACAACCTCAAGAAGGTCCTCAGCGAAAAAGGAATGAACACCGCCGTCGGCGACGAAGGAGGCTTCGCCCCGAACTTGGGCGCCAACGCGGAAGCCTTCGACGTGATCCTCACCGCCATCGAGAAGGCAGGCTACAAACCAGGCGAGCAAGTCTGGTTCGCCATGGACTGTGCCGCCACGGAGTTTTACGACTCCGACAAGAAGGTTTACACCATCGACGGCAAGGAACTCGACTCCGCCGGCATGGTCGACCTGCTCGCCAGTTGGGTCGACAAGCACCCAATCTGCTCCATTGAAGACGGCTGCGGCGAAGACGACTGGGAAGGTTGGAAACTGCTCACCGACAAGATCGGCGATAAGTGCCAGCTCGTAGGCGATGACCTGTTCGTCACCAACGTCGAGCGCCTGCAACGCGGCATCGACGAGGGAATCGCTAACAGCATTCTCATCAAGGTGAACCAAATCGGCTCGCTCACCGAGACGATCGACAGCATCCGCCTCGCCGACCGCCACAGCTACACCAGCGTCACCAGCCACCGCAGCGGCGAAACCGAGGACGCCACCATCGCCGACCTGGCCGTCGCCCTAAACACCGGCCAAATCAAAACCGGCAGCGCCAGCCGCAGCGACCGCATGGCCAAGTACAACCAGTTGCTACGGATCGAAGAGATGCTCGGCAGCACGGCAGAGTACGGCGGGCCGTTGTTTGCGAAACGGTGAGCCGTTTAGCAACGCCATACGGTCAACGAATCGCACGAATACGACGAATCTCGATGGCTTCGTTAGCCGTTGAGCTTGCTCGACGCGTTCCTCGTCCTGGAATAAACTAAAGGCATGGTCGAAATCCGCTACACTGGTGATGTCCTCTGGGACAGAATCGAGCAAGCTGTGGAGAAAGTTCGTGACCGCCTAAACCGTTTCTGTGCAGCAATGGAACAGGCGAGCATCCCGTACGCAGTCGTCGGCGGTAACGCGGTCCAAGTGTGGGTTGCCCAAGTCGATGAAGGAGCTATCAGGAATACGCGCGATGTCGACATCCTAATTGATCGAGATTCGCTCGATGAAGCAATCTTTGCCGCTAAGGAACATGGCTTTCACTATCACGTCGTCAACGGCGTATCCCTTTTTCTGGATGGCGAGGACAACAAGCCGAGCGAAGCCGTGCATTTGGTGTTCGCCGGAGAATTGGTGAAACCTCACGAAACAACACCGACTCCTACGCTTGATGAAGTCGAGTTTGTCAAATCGACGCGAACCGTTTCGTTAGAATCTCTCGTTTTAATGAAGCTCACCTCTCATCGGCTCAAAGATCGTGTCCACATCCAAGACATGATCCAAGTCGGCCTCATCGATGAGACCTGGACCGACCACTTCGAAGAGCCGCTCAAGTCACGCTTGCAGGAATTGCTCGACGATCCCTATGGGTAAACTCGGCACGATGGAAGAATCCGGCATGTAACAAACAGGTCGCGGTTGCTATCTCTGCTATAATGCGAGAAAGCTGCCAGTTTCTTGCCTTGGGAGTATTCATGCACCCCACGTCTCCTCGCTATCGCTCTCGCTTACTCGTTGCCGCGTTGTTTTCGGTCGTCGGCATTCTTCACACACCGCAACTTAATGCCGAACAGCGAATCACCCTCCGCTCCGGCACCGAGATCGTCGCCACGAAGATCGAAATGGACGGCGATGCTGTCAAGCTGCAGGTTGACGACCAAGCAGCACTCACCGTTCCGCTGGAGAAGATCGCCAGCATCACTTCGGTCGAAGGGCACCAGGGCGACGCGGCTCAGCGACTTTTGTTGGCTGCTTTCGAGACTCGTGCGATGACCGAAAACGCTTCGGAAGGGCTTGGCCTGCTTGCTGAGGCCTATCGCCAAGCTCCGGACAATCCACGAGTGGCTTATTGGTACGCACGAGCGGTACTCGACAATGGCGAAGGAAAAGCGGCTAGCAGAATTCTGGAGAAGCACCGCCAGGAGATCGAAGCCGCCTTGCCTGGGATGCTGGAACCCCTCGAAAAGAAGGTCGCCGCCCGTGTGAAGGTCGAGTCGCTCCCGGAGGATTTGGTCCGCTTTATCGACGCGGCCAACCTAACGGCAGAAACCGCCAAGGTGAATCGCAACGGTCGGATGACGGCTTACATGTATTTCCGTCTCGTGGATCAACATGAGAAGCCGCTGAACAAGACCGAGTTGCAAGTCAGTTGTCGTGGTTCGGAGGAAGTTTTGACTCCTTGCGACGACGGATACTTCTTCTTTCAGTATTCGATCTCTCCGAGTTCGAGCCACAACTACGAGCACCTGACGCTTAGTACAGCCAGCTATGAACTAAAACAGCAAAAGTTCGAACTCTCAGGGAGTTTTCATCACGCCGAAGATGCCGGAGAACTGCAGGCGTATCGCTTTACCGAAGAAGATAAGCAACCGGTCGAACTAAAGCTGGTCGATGCCGAGAAGAACCCGGTCCCAAAAGCCAATGTTAGCGTGAAGCCACGGACCGGTCGTTCGACGAATCCTGAAACCTATACCTCAGACTCAGAGGGGATCGTACGCATGAAGTGCTACCCGACTTTTCTCTCAGTCACGGCACAAGCAGACGGCTACAAAACGGAAACACTCTCGCTGAATCTCACGAGTCACGCTACCAAGGCGGCAACCCAGGAAGAAAAACCTGTCGTCAAGCGCGAGCTGAAACTTCATCACGGCCTCACGGCAACCCTCCGCTTGGCGTGGCGCGGCAAGGTGCAACAGTTCGGCGGTAATCAGGCCCCGCAAGAGATGCGCGGAGCTGCACTATTAAAAGTTGTTGCCGGCAATGTGATTCCCAACCAACAATGGCCCCACTGGCTGAACGTCCAGCAGATCGAAGATCGCCTGACGCTCACCCTGGTCGACCAAATGCGAGGCCATCATCAAACACTCGTTGGCGAACCCACCTGGACACGCATGCTCGCCACAGCAGAGGGCGAAGAAGACGCTGCACTCTCGTACGAAGATATCGATTTAGAGGGCATTGAACGCTTCAAGGACAAAGCAAAAGAACCGACCACCAGACAGCAGCCGAAGAATCTCTACGGGTCGCAAGGCAGCTATCATCTTGACCCCAAATCGCTGTTCTACGGCCACTTCACCGGCGGCCACCAAGGCCGCATGGGTGCGTTCGCGTACAAGCTAGAGGTCGAGTCACTCCGCTCCGGACCCCACAATAAACCGAACTGACAGAATCTGGCATCAACCCAATCGCCAAGCCCCAGAGCCGCAAGGCGTCAGCCTACGGGTCACCGATCGTGCCGCGCGTCTTTCTCGTTGAATTCAAGCCAGCACATCGGGTAGCTTAGAAAGAATGCAAAGCAGTTCCCATCAGACATCAGCCGCCGGGCGTTAGCCCCCGGTTACATGGGAAATAGCGACCACTTGTGGAGGAAGCACTAAGCAACAAGGGGAATAATACGACGCTTGAAGCAAAAGTCATCCACCTCGCTATCGGCAAAAACCCACAAGTCATTGCAAGGTAACGAGTTCGCACAATTCACAGTATCGCCGTCACAAGACTTTTGCACCAGAAAACACGTTCACTGTGCAAAAAGCAATAAGGTCGAGACTCCGGTTTCAGTTTTATGAACGAGCCCACCAACGCACCCCCGATCACCGACTCCCCGTGGTTCTGGTTCGCCATTTTCGCCACAGTTGGCCTCGCAGTCCTGCTAGCCACTGGAGGAAAGTTCGGCAAACGCCAAGCGGGCATTGAGAACCGCTACAAAGCTCGCGCTGCCGTCGCCGAAGGGTACGAAGTAGAAACCGATGCCACTGGCAGAAAGGATGTTTCAGAGAGCCCCGTAGAAACTCCCGAGTACTCGACCCCGAATAAGCTCGAAATCCCCCTCTGGCCACTCCAGCTCACGTTAGCACTGATCCTGGGCTTGAGCATCACGATGCTCATTCGCGGACGACGGAACATTGACTCGGGGAACACCACATGAGTTTGCTCCTAGAGAACGCGGTGGCCGTCGGGGCCGTCGGGGCCGTGGCGACGACTTTTGCGGGTCTCGTATTCCTAGCCCGTCGCACTGGAAAGTCGGCTGCTGCCCTGGCCGTTGTGCTGGCCTTGACGTTCGTCTTGCTGGCCGTTGAGAGGTTCGTGGTCACTGATCGCGAACAGATTGAGACATCCTTGCAGCAAACCCTCGACGCCATTGAAGCAAATGATTTGCCAGCATTGCTGACTCATATCGATCCCAAGGCAACGATGATCCGCGCTGATGCCGAAGCTGCATTGCCACTCATTCAAGTAAAAGCGACAGGCGGCAGCCAAGTCATCACGACCGTCAACTCAGACAATCAGCCAGCGACTGCCGAAACAAAATTCCGCGGTATGATCAACGGCACTTCGAAGAAGGGCGGCGCGCTCGTCGGATACTTCGACGATGTGGAGGTCACCTGGACCAAACGAGACGACCGCTGGCTGATCGACGGCTACACGATTTACAACAAAGGGAAACCGATCAACGCCGTGCAACGATTACGAGCCGGGAATTGAGTCGACTTCCCCGACTTCAATGCAAGATATTTCGTTGTGAAGCGAATACCTCTCCGGAGTAAATGACATACGGAGAATCAAAATGGTAAAAATCGAAAGGGAAGACATTACCCCCAAATGTCCTCACTGCGAAGAACGCATCGAGGTTCTTATTGAGGTCAAGCGGGGTTGGTTCGCGGTCCATCGCGTCTTTTGTTGCCCAGCTTGCGAAAAAATCGTTGGCATGACGGCCGGAGCGACTTAGCTCCCCGGCCCCAGGTTCCCGCCGCGATTATGCCATGGCGAGTTGCGATAGAACTGCCGGTCCGGCGTGCGAGGACGCACACCATCCCGGAAACCGTTCGCCCCATCAGGGTCGAGTTGACCGAGGGCAGGGCGACCGATCTGCGGATAGCCTAACCAAGAACCGAAGAATCCAGGAAACCCAAAGCCCCCACCATAGAACGGAGCCCCGAAGCCTCCGCCACCAAAGCCATAGCCCCCTGCACCATAACCTGGAACGACCGGAAAACCACGGCGAGCGTCGTGCCAGCGTTCCCATTCCGCATCAAGTCCGCCGAGACCATTACCGTAGGAGCGAACGCGGTAATAAGTGTTCACTGAGCCGTCAGCACCTCGCTGAATGATTCGGCTGCGATCGTAACCACTGGTCACCGCACGAGGATCGTCCAGCGGCTCGATCGCGCGAGTTCGCTGATATTGGGCAACACGCGCCCCGGTATCTGGGTCGTGCGTGTAGCGTGAGGGAGCGAAGATCCAGCTCGCGGGCTCGGCTTTGACGACAACCACATGCGTGCATGCAGACTGGCACCCACCGATGCTACAGGGTTGGGCAGCACGGGCTTGATTCAAGAGAGCAAAACCTGCCAAGACTGCGGCAAGCACTACTTTCCAAAACCAAGGAGCAGGTCGAAAGGGATCAGTCGAACGACGGTACATTGTGGCCTTTCCACGAAGAGGAAATAACACGAAGAGGAAATAACACGAAGAGGCGAATCGTAGCGGCGTCCGTTCCTTTCTTAAGAGCTAATAGCTATTAGCTAACAGCTTCCATCATTGAATCGGTTGTACTTTCAAAGTGTGATCTGAAGGGTCATAAATCGCTTCCTGACCTTCGGGAAGCTCAGGAATCGGCATGCCAATCGGCTTAATGATTTCCTTCAAGAACTCCTCATGATCTTTTGGGTAGCGATCATGAATCGCATTGAAGGTTCTCATTTGATTTTGAACTTGGATATTAAAAAGCTTGTGCTTTGTCTCAAAGTAAGTAGCAGAAACCGTGCCGAGATACCCCCCCGCCTCCCGCGACTTACGTCCTTGCTGTGGAGATTTGGAGGTAAACTCGGAAGCCCCTTCATTCACGCCATTCTCATCAACCGCCAGCGGCTCTGGTTCCGGTTCCTTGACTTGTTCTTGAACTTCTGCTTTTTCTTCCGCAGTCAATTCAACATCGGCTCCGGGAAGTTCCGGAGCTTCACAGCCAACTGAAAGGAACAAACCAACAAGCGTAAATACGAAGGGCATCTTCATGATGGTGTGTCTCGATTGGGGAGGAGGTTAATTGTTGATATCAGCGAATGGCGTGCCAAGCTGCCACGATTGCATCGCTTCCAGCTCGTCACGCGCGGTCATGTCGAATTTGAGGGGCGTAAGGGTGATGTATCCTTCACGCAACAACGAGAGATCCGTATCGATATGCGACGGAGGTTGCGGCTGAACCCCAGTAGCCCAGAAATAAGGCCGATTCCGTGGGTCCATGCGTCGCTCAAAATCTTCACCCCAAGGGGCGACCGAAAGGGGAGCGACTTTCACTTCGGCTCCTGCCTCCAAAGCAGTTGCTGGAAGATTCAAGTTGAAGAGTTGGGACTCCGCGTCCTTCTGCTCAAGGATTTGCCCGATGATTGGTACAGCTAGTTCTGCCGCTCTGTCGAAGCGGGCTTGTTCGTCGTACTCCAAGGAGACGGCGATGCTGGTGATTCCGAAGAAAGCCCCTTCAATCGCAGCAGCAACGGTGCCGCTGTAAAGCACGTTTATCCCGGCATTCATGCCGCTATTGATGCCACTGACAACCAAATCGGGCCGCTGGGGACACAACTCAGAGACTGCCAATTTCACGCAGTCAGCCGGGCTCCCCTCGACCCCCCACCCACGCCGGCGGGGGCCGTCGAACACCTCACGAGCCATTAGTGGCGTCAGGTAGGTAATCGCGTGGCCAACGCCGCTTTGCTCGGTCAGCGGGGCGACCACTTGCACGTCACCTAGAGCCCGCAATTGACGTTCCAGGGCAGCCAACCCAGGCGCGTAGATGCCATCATCGTTCGTAAGGAGTATCTGCACTTTTCGCTGTATTCCTAATTCAGGGCTTCGAGCTATCAAGTTCCATCAACTTCGTCATTACCCGCCCAATTCCCACTATAACCGGCCTCGTCGCATTGCCAAAACGAGTGAGGCGAGAAAGCAACTTCGAGGTTGAGAAATGTGAACATTGAGGAGCAATTCACCGGCGGGCTGTTAGCCCGCGGCTACTTCCGAAAAGGCACCTCCCCCCTATAATGATGAGCTTTCCTACAGCGAAAATGAGCAGAGTACTGAGATGACCAAGACCGCCCCCGCCCCGCCGAATGTTCCCTCAGCCGCGGCCGCCCAGCGGGTATTGGTGCTCGACTTCGGCTCTCAGTACGCCCAACTTATCGCGCGACGAGTGCGGGAGCAAAACGTCTACTGCGAGATCGTCCGTCACGACATCACTGCCCAACGGCTTCAGGAACTCGACCCCGTCGGGATCATCCTCTCGGGCGGCCCCAACAGCGTCTACGAGCCGGGGGCTCCTCAGTGCGATCCAAACCTGTTCGAGCTCGGCATCCCCGTGCTGGGCATTTGCTATGGCATGCAACTCGTCTGCCAAGCCCTGGGTGGCAAGGTCGATAACGCTCCATCAAGGGAATACGGACGGGCCGAGTGCGAAATCACCGACGCGGGGGAACTCTTCGCCGATGTCGCTGCAATGACGCAAGTTTGGATGAGCCACGGCGATCAGGTGGCGGGGATTGCTGACGACTTTCAGCCGTTAGCCAAAACCGCTACGTGCCCTTACGCAGCAATCAAGCATAAACAGTTGCCCATTTATGGACTTCAATTTCACCCCGAAGTGACGCATACCCCCGAGGGACCGACGGTTCTGGGGAATTTCCTGAAGACCGTCTGCCAAGCCGACGGCACATGGAAGCTGGGCGACTTTGCCGATGAGACGATCGCGCGGATTCGTGAACAGGTCGGCGACAACCGTGTGATCTGTGGCCTCTCCGGCGGTGTCGACTCCGCCGTGGTCGCTGCGATTCTAGCCGAAGCGATTGGTGAACAGCTCTCCTGTATTCTCGTCGACAACGGTCTACTTCGCCTCGATGAAGAAAGGGCCGTGGTCGAGGAGTTCAGCGACCACTTTAAGACCGACTTACACGTCGTGAAAGCTGAGGATCGCTTTCTGGATGTTCTTGCTGGCGTGACCGACCCACAGGAGAAACGCCGTCGCATCGGGCACACTTTTATTGAGTGCTTTGCTGAAGAGGCGAACAAGATCGAGGGCGTGAGATACCTCGCACAGGGAACGCTTTACCCCGACGTGATCGAAAGCGGTGCCGCCCCAGATGGCCCAGCGGACACAATCAAGCTGCACCACAATGTTGGCGGACTACCCGAAGAGCTTGGCTTCGATCTGATTGAGCCGCTCCGCGACTTGTTCAAGGACGAGGTTCGTCGCCTAGGACTTCAACTTGGCTTGCCTGAAGAAATTGTCTGGCGGCATCCGTTCCCGGGACCAGGGCTGGCCGTGCGTTGTCTTGGGGAAGTCACGAAGCAGCGACTCGACACTCTTCGTGCCGCGGACGCCATCGTAGTCGGCGAAATCAAAGCGGCAGGGCTCTATCGGGCGACCTCACAGTCTTTTGCCGTTTTGCTACCCATCCAAAGCGTCGGTGTGATGGGCGACAGCCGCACGTACGACGATACGATCGCCGTACGCAGTGTGAATACCGACGACTTCATGACCGCCGACTGGAGCCACTTGCCCTACGACTTGCTGGCCAGGATTTCCACACGAATCATTAACGAAGTGCAGGGTGTGAATCGTGTTGTTTACGACATCAGCAGTAAGCCACCAGCGACGATTGAGTGGGAGTAGATATTTATGATTGTTGATTTCACATTTAAGATCACTATCAAGATGAGAAATTCCGATGAATCGCCAGGAGTTATCTGACCGCACGAAAGAGTTCGCGTTACGCATCATCAAGCTCGTCAGTAGCCTTCCAAACACGAATGTTGCCAGAACGCTCGGCAACCAACTACTTCGTTCAGGGACATCAATAGGAGCGAATTACCGAGAAGCCTGCCGAGCTGGTACCAAGAAGCATTTTACTTCCATCCTAACGATCTCCCTACGAGAAGCAGACGAGACTTCATACTGGCTAGAGTTACTCGCTGAATCGGAAATCGTCAATCCAAAGCAGCTCGAATCACTTCGACAGGAATGCAGCGAGCTAGTCGCCATTTTCGCAGCAAGCGTAAAGACCTCGCGAAGCTAGCCACCGAAACATTCTTAAATCAGCAATCACAAATCTTAAATCTCTCACATGAGCAAAAAATACATCTACCAGATCGCCAATCTTACCAAGAAGATCAACCAGCGTGAGGTCCTCAAGGAAATCTACCTAGCGTTCTATCCAGGCGCGAAAATTGGTGTCCTCGGGCGCAACGGCAGTGGAAAGAGTACGCTGCTGAAGATCATGGCAGGGCTCGACAAGGACTTTGACGGGTCGGCGGAATTGACCGAGGGCTTTACGGTTGGCTTGCTGGAGCAGGAACCGCAGCTCAATCCCGACAAAGACGTGCAAGGCAACGTCGAGGAAGCGGTTGCCGAGACGCGGGCGTTGCTCGATGAGTTTGAGCAGATCGGCGACAAGTACGCGGAGGTCGCCGACGATCCCGATGCCATGGAAAAGCTCATGAATCGTCAGGCAGCTTTGCAGGACAAGATCGACGCGGCGAACGCCTGGGAGGTTGATCGACAGATTGAAATCGCCATGAACGCGATGAACTTACCCCCCGCCGACGCCGATGTGACGAAACTCTCCGGCGGCGAAAAACGGCGGGTCGCCCTTTGTAAGTTGCTTCTGCAAAAGCCCGACCTGCTGCTGCTCGACGAGCCGACCAACCATCTGGATGCCGAAAGCATCGCCTGGCTGGAACGCCACCTCGCGGAGTATGCGGGTACGATCGTTGCCGTGACACACGATCGTTACTTCCTGGACAACGTCGCCGGGTGGATTCTTGAACTCGACCGTGGGCAGGGCTTTCCCTACGAAGGGAACTACACCTCCTGGCTCCAGCAGAAGCAAAAACGCCTGGAGATGGAGGAGAAGAAGAAAACCGCTCGCCAAAAGACTCTGGCACGCGAGTTGGAATGGATTCGCATGTCTCCCAAAGCCCGCCAGTCGAAGAGCAAGGCCCGCGTGAACGCTTACGAGCAGATGGTGGCTGAGGAATTTGAAGATCGCCCCGAGGAGCTAGAAATCCAAATTCCACCGGGACCACGGTTGGGCGAGAAAGTGATTGAAGGCGTGAACCTCAGCAAGTCGTACGGCGATCGGCTCATCTTCGAAAACTGCAACTTCCGTCTTCCCGCTGGTGGCATCGTGGGCATTATCGGCCCCAACGGTGCCGGCAAGACCACACTGCTACGAATGTTGATGGGGCAGGAAGAGCCCGACAGCGGCGAGTTGATCGTTGGCGAAACGGTGGAACTCGGCTACGTCGATCAATCTCGCGACGATCTGAACGCCGACGCAACCGTCTACGAGGAAATCTCTGGTGGGCTCGACAATTTGCAGATGGGCAAGCGGACGATGAACTCGCGGGCTTATGTATCGAGATTCAACTTCAGTGGCACCGATCAACAAAAGAAGGTCGGCATCCTTTCCGGTGGTGAGCGAAATCGCGTTCACCTTGCGAAACTCCTGCGACGCGGTTCCAACGTTTTGCTGTTAGACGAACCGACGAACGACTTAGACGTCGATACGCTCCGGGCGCTAGAAGAGGCGGTCGCCAACTTCGCCGGTTGTGCCGTGGTCGTCAGTCACGATCGTTGGTTCCTCGACCGATTGGCGACTCACATTCTGGCTTTCGAAGGGGATGGCTACGTCCACTGGTGCGAGGGCAACTTCGAGACCTACGAACGGGAACATCGCGAGCGAGTGGGCAAGGATGCTGATGAGCCTAAGCGGTTCAGGTATAAGAAATTGCAGCAGAGTTAGATGGTGTGTCCGTGTCATTCCGACCGAGCTTCCAGCGACCGAGTAATCCGGTAAGTGGCAGAGTTCGCTCAGGAAACCGAATGAAAGTACATGCCAGATTCCTCGGTCGGCGAGCCTCCTGTCGGAATGACGCAAAAGGTGACCTATGAAGATTAACATGATTGGTCTTTTCACTGACCAGTTTGAAGTGATGAAGACTTTCTACCGTGATGTCTTGGACTTTCAGATTCTTGAAGAACTACCGCAGTATGTCGAGTTCGGCGGCCAGCCGGTTCGTTTTGCTTTGTGCGATCGCCAAGTGATGAAGGAAACCACGGGCTACGAAGGCTACCAACAATCTGCAACCGGCACGCCTTTTGAGATGGCGTTTGAGTGCGAGTCTCGCGAAGAGCTAGAAACGCATTTTGCTGAGTTGCTGGAGAAGGGAGCAAAGCTCGTGAAGCACCCCAGCGAAATGCCCTGGGGGCAATACGCGGCATTCTTTGCCGATCCCGACGGGCATGTTCACGAACTGTTCGTCCACAATTAGAATATCAGCCTTTTGAAACAGGCCAAACAAACCAAGCAGTCGATTTTCAGGATCAGTCATGAGCGTGGTAAGAGTCGGTTCAACCCAGAAGTTCTCTGACAACTGGGATAACATCTTCGGTGGAGAAAAACCGAAGAAAAAAAAGGTTGCAAAGAAAGCAACGCCCAAAAAGAAAAGTACCAAGAAGAAGGCGAAGGCGAAGCCCAAAAAGAAGCCAGCCAAAGCTGCCAAGAAGAAAGTTGCGAAAAAGCAAACGAAGAAAAAGGCTGCAAAGAAGTCGCTTAAGAAGAAAGCGACCAAAAAGTCTCCTCCGAAGAAAAAAAGAAGCAAGAAGTCCGCGGTTCGCCAGCGTGAGCTTTTCTAGGCTTCGACCGGCGGTGCGTAGCACTGCGGCTATGACGGGTCCTAGGAATCAAACTCTGCTCAGGAAAGCACCGGTTCGAGTATCAACTTTGACAACTTGGTCTTGCTTCAAATGCTCAGGTACCTGGATCGTAAGTCCCGTCTCTAACGTCGCGGACTTATTGCGTGAGGTGGCGGAGTTGCCTTTCACGCCGGGGTCGCACTCGACGATCTTCAATTCGACCGAGGCGGGAAGCTGTATGCCGACGCATTGTTCGTCGTAGATCAGCACCAGGATGCCTTGCAGGTCTTCGGTGATATATTGCATCTCGTCCTGCAAGTCCTCCAGCGGTAGTGACCACTGGTTGTAATCTTCCTGATCGAGAAAGTGAACCTGCTCAGCGTCGGCATACATGAGCGTCGCCTCGCGGCGTTGAAAGTCTGCCTCTTCCAGGTTGTCGGTCCCTTTACAAGAAAGGTCGACCTTCTGTTTGCTGACCAGATTGCGAGCACGAAACTTGTACAAGGTCGCGCCGCCGCGGGCAGAAGGACTCTGAACAGTGACCGATTCAATGATCAACGGGGCTTCGTTCTGTTTGATGATAGCGCCGGGCTTGGTATCTTTCGCGAGCATATCTTAAGGGACTAGGTATTTAGGTGGTTAGGGAAAGAGAGCTTGCGTTTCGCCGCGGCACTCGTGCCGCGATCGATCGAGCATCAGGCGAAATGTTCGAACAAGATTAGACCAACTCTCCAGCCGCCGGGTCTACCGTCAAACCTCCGGTCAAAGAGGCGAGGGCATCAACCACTGTCAGAAGACACGTGGGATCGAGCATCTCGAAGTCTGGCTCACCCCCATCGCCAAAATCGTCGCCGAAGGGATCGTCGGCATAGGCATCGTCGCTGTAGGCTTCGTCCAAGTTGAGCGACGGGGTAGGGGGCTTCATTCGATCCGAGGAGGCTGTCGTCGTTCCGGCGGGGCAACGCTCGAAGTGGGCCACATCAAGCCGCGCGTCCGCCTGCATCAACTGCTGAAGCTGCTGCGAAGGGACATGATCCTGCATCTGCTTGGCGAACTCAAGGTTCTGCTCGATGACCGACTCGCCCAACTCGAAGCTCACTTCGACCGCGGCGTGATCCTCGTCGGATTCGACCAACACGGACTGAAACATCCCTTGATCGTCGGCAGCAAGGTTTTGCAACTTGAACCGCGGACTTGCATCGCTCAGAACATGCTCGACTTCATCGAGCGAGGGGCGATTGTCTTTGGGGAAAACGATGAAGTACGTCTCTCGCCAATGCAGCTCGTCCGCTTTCTTTTCGCTCATCGTCTCCTGTCCCCCGTCTTCGGCTTTGCTTAGTTGCTAACGGTGGGCTTGTGCCCACAACAATCGTTTGACTACCAAGGTTCGTCCCCATCCCCTTCAGATTCCGTGGGGCCTAGGCCGCCCTGCCAGCGTTCGAGCTGAGCAATCAGTTTATCGTTCTCGTTGCCTTTGGCCCAAATAGATTCCCCCTGTTCGAGCCTGACCTCATAGCAACCCTCACGCATGCAGTCTTCCTCGCCACAGAAATGCGGCGTCGCGGAAACCCACATGATGCGGTAGAGCGGAACGTGTTTGTCATCAATGCGACAGAAAATGGACATGGAGGAAAAGCTGGTTTGGGTTCAAAGATACAACTTTTGCGTTGTTGTAGTTGTTGTAATGGTAGGCTCAGCCCTGACCAAGTTCCACAGAACGTCGTGTGGCAGCCACGACAGCCGCCTTCAAAGCTTCCGCGGCATGATCTTTTTCCAACGACTGCAGCCCGGCCAAGGTAGTGCCACCTGGGCTGGTGACTTGGTCTCGCAACTCGGCTGGGGAGAGCCCGGTGCTTGAAAGCATTTCTGCAGCACCGCGTGTCGTTTGAATCGCTAATTCAAGCGCTAGCTCGGCGGACATACCGCCAGCTTCCCCGCCTGCCGCCATAGCCTCGATGATGGTGTAAACGAATGCTGGACCGGAACCGGAGAGTCCCGTCACGGTGTCGAGAAGTGATTCATCCACCTCTCGCACGATACCGACGCTGCTGAGAATCTTCTGGACGCTGTGGGTATCTTCCTCGGTGCAAGCTTCTCCTACCGCGAAACCGCAAGCGCCGTGGCCGACCAAGCACGGAGTATTTGGCATCACGCGGACGAGGCGTGTGTTCTCGGGGAGTTTGCTTGCTAATCGTTCGAGTGTTACTCCGGCAGCGATTGATATGAGCAAATGCCGAAACTCAACGTTCTCAGAAATCGCGTCGAGTACCTCGTCCATTTTCTGAGGTTTCACCGCCAGGAACACGGTGTCTGCTTTTTCAAGGACCGCAGCGTTGTCGTCGACTAGGGTAACGCCGGGTAATCGCTCAGCGAACTGCTGTCTCGCTGGCTCATAGGGGTCGCTAGCAATGATCTCTTCAGCGGAGAACAAGCCTGCTTGCAGGCAGCCGCGAGCCAATGCCGTTGCCATTCGACCTGAACCGATGAATCCGAGCATATTTAGGGAAGCCATGTAGTTCTTTATAGAAGTGAAACAGGCTGTACATCCTAAATTGCTTCGTGGGTGATTGGAACGGGCCGAGTGCTAGCAAGCCGCTGCGTGTTGAAGACCGCTGTCTAGCCAATAGCAAGCGATCGACCTGGACGGGGCACCTCGCTTTTGAAACACTCCAGCTCGCTTCCTTCAAGAACAGATACCCGCAACAGCAGCAGTAACGGAGAACCAAGCGATGCCGACCATTCGCATTCTTGCCGTAGCGATCATCCTTTCCGCACTCGCGCAGCCGGCCCAGGCCCAAGGCTATCCAGCCGGACAAGCCGCCACCCCAAACTCCGCGGTGACTCCCACGCCTGAGACCAACCGCTGGGGATGGTTCCCGAAGCCGAAGATCGCCATGCCGAAGGTGACTATGCCCAAAATCGAGATGCCAAAATTCGAAATGCCCAAGCTTCCCAAGGACACTTTCGCCCCGGTGAAGGCGAGCGCAGGCAAGGTCGTCTCCGGCTCGAAGAAGGCTTGGGAGGGTGCGAAAGAGATGCTTAGTTTCGGTCAGAAGAAAGGAGCCACCAACACGAGAGTCGCTTCACGCCAGCAACCTTCCGGCTGGGGCAACGTATTCGGCGGGAAGCAGGAACCTCAAGGCCCACGTACTATTGGCGAGTTCATGCAGGGTGAACGCCCGAAGTAACCCACGGAATGCCTAAATTCTCATCCAACTTTAGCTGCAGGCCAGTCGATCGGGATCCCTCCATGAAAGCGTTGCTCACACTCAGGACCAAGATTGTCGGTGGGACTATCGCCTTCTTCTTTTGTTTGTCATGCATGGGTTGCTCCGTCTGGCAAGTCTGGCCCGATGGCTCGCCGCTCCCACGCAAGAGTGCTCGGGAACTCAAAGAGATCGAGAAGCTGGCATCTCAAGATCCGTTTCCTTCCCCAGCAGACGTCGGCATGAGCGAATCTGCAGAGGTGAAGTAAGCGAAGTCGGTGATGCACAGAGTGTAGACGCTTCCGTCGGGGTCGCTCTAAGATGGTCTTTCGTTGTGGCCATCTGTCCAAGAGCTTTCATCATGCCCTCGTCGCCGAAACTCCCGAAGCTACCCAGCACGAAAGAACTGCTCGCCCACCCCAAGGTGAAGAGCGTTATTGAGCAGGTCAGTCAATCGACGGTGGCAACACGCGCGGCTGAATTCTACGAGGACCTTCGTAGCACCGTCAGCGAGAAGGCGAGTAGTTTCGAGCTGCCGTCGCTCCCAAGCCTCGCAGAGCAGTTCGCCCGGAGACTGCTTGGCGACTCTGAGAGTTCCGGTGCCGCCATCAACGCGACCGGTATGATCGTGGGGGGTGAGCTTGCTGCTCCGATCCCAGAGGCTGCCGTCCACGCGATGCTTGCTGCCGCAGGCGATTATCGTCGCAGCGGCGAGTCTCTTCAAACTAAGTTACAAAAGCAAGTGAGCGCATTGGCTGTAGCTGAAGATGCACTTATCACGAGTTCACGTGATTCTGCCCTTTACTTGACGATAGCCAGCTTGGCAACTCAGGGCGAATTGCATGTGACCGAATCCTTACAGCAGTCCGCGCACGACTGGCAACGCCTTGCTTCAAGCTGCGGAGCTGCACTCCGAACCAGGGAGTTCGCGAATAGCTCCGTCGAGAATGTCTTGACGATAGGCTGCAGTCGCCTCTCCAACCCAACCGCGAAGGCTGAGACTCCTGGCCACTACGTCGAACTTGCGTCTGCGGCTGGATTCCTTAACCCGAGCGATTTTGGATACTCCGCCATTCCTCCTTTGAGCAACATGATCACCGATGGCACCGATTTAGTCATCACAGCTGGTAACGGGCTGATCGGTGGGCCGAGTTGCGGAATCATTGCTGGAGGGCGGGCATTAGTGGAGAGAATCCGATCACATCCACTCACGAAGACACTAGCTGCGAGCGAGCTCGATTCGCTGGCGTTGAAAGCAACGCTTGACCTCTACAAGTCGGCTGACGAAGTGCCGTTCACGGTGCCCGTCTGGCAGCTACTCTCAACGCCGGTAGAAAACTTGCAGCTCAGAGCCGAACGTCTCGCGCAGCTAATTAATGTGCAAGAGCGAGTAGGCCATGCTGTACCCCGTCAGATTGAATCGGCGTGGATGTCCGAGCACGGCGAGACGCTCTCTGCTTCCTCCTGGGCGATTGCTGTCACGCCGAAAAACGGGGATGCGGCAGAGCTAGCTGCTTCCCTGCAGAAACGCTCTACCCCTGTGATTTGTCGTGTTGATGGCTCAGAGCTGCTGCTCGATCTTCGCAGCGTATTCCCCCGCTGGGACCAAGCTCTCGTCGGTGCCTTTGTGTAAAGGGCAATGCCAAGATTGTCCGCGAGACACTCAAGGCAGGGTATTTGCGTCGATCTTGTCGCTTCGGTTTCACTCCGCTACGATGCGTTCCTACAGACGCGGTGGTAGTGCCGAAACCCTAACCACTTACCAAGTAGTAACTTGCAGTGATTAACCACGCGTCTGAAAGACAAGAAGTCGATTTCGACAGCGTTTTGCGGTTGGGGGCTCTAGGAGAGAGATTGTGATTGGGTGAACCCTAGGAAACGCTGAAACGTATTGCTGTAGCGGCTGACTCCAGATCAAGATGAGGTTGCTATCTTCTCAAACTGAACCATTTGATTTCCACGACGGAACAGAATAGACCATGATTCAACGACGCACCTGGGCAGCTATGAGCACGCGCAAACGCCTCACAACCGCTGCACTTCTTGGGTTCACGCTGGCGAGTACCGGCTGGCTCGCTTCCCTAGCGACAGCACGTCCTGAGCCGCCGACCGACAACGAACAACGCATCGCGCTCTTGGTCAGCGCTTTGATGGATCGCCACCATTTGTCCGACATGCGGGTGAACGACGAGATCTCACAACGCGCGTTGGAGATGTTCTTCAAGCAGCTCGATCCGATGAAACTCTACTTCATACAGGAGGACATCGACTCGTTCGCCAAAGAACGGACTCGCATTGACGACTACATTCGCCGTGGTGATGTCCGACTAGCCAACCGCATCTTCGAACTTTTCTTGCTGCGAGTTGACACCAGCATGGACTATGCGGACAAGTTCATCGACGCGGAACACGACTACAGTGTGGATGAAACGTTCGTTCGCGATCCCGATCAAATCGCTTGGGCGAAGTCGACGGACGAGATCGCGGATCGTTGGCGCAAACGTGTGAAGTACGAGTTGCTTCTCCAAACTGCAGACGACGTAGAGGATGTTGAGGCGAAGGAGAAGCTACACAAACGGTACAAGAGTATTCGTCGTCGGTGGAACCAAACCGACAAAGACGAGTTGCTGGAGCTGTTCCTCAGCGCGGTGACGATGAGCTTCGATCCGCATAGCAGTTACATGTCGCCAAACAACTTGAAGAACTTCAAGATCAGCTTGAGCTTAAGCCTCGACGGAATTGGTGCGTCGTTGGAGTCTCGCTACGGTGAGACCATCGTTCGACGTATCGTTCCTGGAGGAGCCGCTGACAAAGATGGCCGCTTGCAAGTTGACGACGTGATCACGGCGGTGGGGCAGGGCACTTCGGGCGAAATGATCGACATCGCAGAGATGAAGCTGACCGACGTTGTTGAGAAAATCCGAGGCAAACCTCAAACAACCGTCCGCCTCGAAGTGAAACCATCAGACGGGACCACTCTCAAAGTCCTTGACATCGTCCGCGAGCACATCGAGCTGAAGGATAGCGAAGCCCGTAGCGAAGTGATCATTCGCGACTCGAAAGGCGAACCTCTGGCAACAGACGACGAAACGGCTAGCGGCGATGAGCCCTCCGGCAAGATTCTCGAACAGAACCAAGCCGACGGTGGCGTATTCCGCATCGGTGTGATTGATCTGCCCAGCTTCTACATGGACATGGAGGCCCGCAGTAAGGGTGACCCCAATTACAAGAGCACCACCCGCGATGTGCGGAAACTGCTTGAAGACTTCAACAAGCAGAATGTCGACGTCGTGATTGTGGACCTTCGCTTCAACGGCGGCGGCTCGCTGCCGGAGTCTGTTGACACGACTGGATTGTTCATTGACCAAGGCCCAATCGTTCAGGTGAAGGGCCCCGATGGACGCGTTCAACCCTATCCCGACGACGATCCGGGTGCCGTGTGGACGAAGCCCGTTGTTGTAGTGATCAATAAGTTCAGCGCAAGTGCGAGCGAGATTTTCGCCGGTGCGATTCAAGACTACGGTCGCGGAATTGTCGTTGGAGATCGAACGACCCACGGCAAGGGAACGGTTCAGCAACTCACTGACCTTGGCCGTCAGATCATGCCGATCAAGCCACCCAACTACGGTGCTTTGAAACTAACCATTCAGCAATTCTACCGTCCTGGTGGCGACAGCACTCAAAACCGCGGTGTCGTTTCGGACATCGAACTTCCGTCGCGAACGACGCACTGGGAAGTTGGCGAGGCGGATCTCGACTACCCAATGAAGTTCGATCGGGTGCGACCACTGCCGCACCAGAACTATCCGTTTGCAGCACCTCAAGCGATCGATGAGTTGCGTCGTCGCTCCGAGGCACGCGTCGCCGAGTCTGAGTACTTCGACAAAGAAAAGAAGAGCATTGAGCGGTACTTGGAACGAAAAGAGAATCCGGTGATTACGCTCAACAAAGAAAAGTTCTTGGCCGAACGTGCCGAGCTAAATACGGAGAAGGAACAAGAGGACATGTTCGATGACCTGCAAGCCAACGATCAGCCTGTGTTCGCTTCAACCCCGTACAATGAAGAGTTGATCGCCATCGCTTTGGATTACCTGGCAGTGCTTGGCGATGCTCGGTTAGTCGCTAGGTAATTCGCAGCTACCGTCGCCAAACGGTGGAAGCGGGCTGAACGACATCCACGTTCTGGTGAACGCGGCTACGTTAAGAAGAACCACGACTAGGTCAGCGGGATAACCATCCCGTCGTAGGCGAGTTCCACCCCAGACGGCAGCTCTTTGCTGACTTCTTCATAACCGAGATCATGCGAGATATGCGTCAGTAGCAGTTTTTTGGGCTTCAACTGCTCGCCGATTGCGAGCGCCTGGTCAAGGCTCAAATGCGTAGTGTGCGGGTCGCGGCGGAGACAGTCGAGGATGAGAACATCCAGGTCTTGAAGTCTAGGCAGGCTCTCCTCGGGAATCTCGCTGGTGTCCGTGCAGTAAGCAATGTCCTCAAAGCGAAAACCCAAGACGTCGAATCGCGGCCCGTGCTTCAATCGAATCGGCAGAACCTCTGCTCCTAGAATCTCAATCGGTTCCAGGTTGAGTCGGTGGATTTCTAATTGCGGAATCGCTCCCGCGTGCAGTCCCTCTCGCTTCTGAAACGCATAGTCAAAAGACTTGCGTATGCGTTCCTCCACGAAGGGTTCGCAATAGAGCGGCACAGGCCCACCAAGATAGAATTGCATCAGACGCAAGTCGTCGAGACCGAAGATATGGTCCGCGTGTTCGTGCGTGTAGATCACTGAGTGAACGATGCCGATTCTTTCCCGCAACAACTGTTGCCGCAGATCGGGCGGGGTATCGACCAGCAGATTTCCTTCCGGCAGGCCAAGCACGATGCCACAGCGTGTCCGCCGGTCTCGCGGATGATTGCTCGTACAGACATGGCAACTACACCCAATCGCAGGAACTCCAACGGAAGTTCCTGTGCCAAGGAAGACTAATTGGCCAGTGAAGTCGCGAGTGGCGGGATTCTTGGGCAACTGTGGTTACCTGTGTTTGTGAGATGGATCGAAAGAGACAGCTATAATCGCCCATCCCTTAGATCGACTGGTGGGATAGTTCAGCGAGCGATTCTGCCAGCTTGACGGCGGCCTTGCTATCAATGGCCTCTGCCGCTCTAGCAACCGATTCCTGTGGATCTTCGGCAACCCCGAAAGTCATCAAACCAGCTGCAGCGTTGAGCAACACAATGTCTCGCGCTGGGCCTTCCTCGCCCAGCAGCACGGAACGAACCTTCGAAGCACTTTCTTGTGGGTTGGCTACGTGTATCCGTTCAAGATTCGTCTCACCTAAACCAAAATCAGCTGGGGTATACTCTGTGTCCTTGGTCATGGTCCCTTGTACCCAAGTTGCGTTCGTCGCCCCGTTGAGTGTCATCTCCCCAAGTCCGTCAGAGCCACTAACGACTAGGGCACGTTTGACTCCAAGGCGAGCGAGCGCTGCCGCAAGAGGCACACGCATCTCGGGCAATCCAACGCCCATCAATTGATGCGTTGCTCCTGCCGGATTGGACAGCGGACCGAGAGAATTAAAAATCGTTCGCACGCCCAGCTTCTTCCGCACGGCTGCAACGTGCCGCATGGCTGGGTGCATTAGCGGAGCAAAACAAAAGCAAATACCAAGCTTGTCGAGACAACGCTCAACCTGCGGAACACTTGCCTCGATGTTGACGCCCAGTTCAGAAAGCACATCTGCCGAACCGCTACGGCTGGTGACGCTCCGATTGCCGTGCTTCGCGACAGGCACGCCGCAGGCCGCGATCACCAGGGCAGCGGTCGTACTGATGTTAAACGTCTGACTCCCCCCGCCTCCAGTGCCGCAAGTATCGAGAAGCTTTTCGTGCCGGCTCTTGATCGGGGTCATGTGGTTCCGCATCGCGGAGGCAGCGCCGGCTAATTCTTCGACGGTTTCGCCTTTGGCATTCAGCGATGTAAGGAGCAGAGCGATCTGGTCCTCGCCACACTCGCCACTCATCACGGCTCCCATCGCTTGGGACATTTCCTCTTGTGTCAGGTCTTCGCCAGCGACGATTCTTCCCAGCAGTGATTGAAATTGAGGGGCCATACTTGCTTCCGATTTGGTTAGTTTTGATAAGCATATTCTAGACGGAGCTTGTTTGACGCGCAAGTCGTTGGGTTGTCGTTGCCTACTACGAATCGCTAGAATGCGGTCTCACATTGAAAGTGTTGACCAGCGGCGATTGTGCCACGAAGGACTTTTCTGCATGGAATCTGAACAAACAGCGGCCAACCCGACGACTCAACCGAAGCCAAAGCCGATGGAATCGGATGCGTCCTCACGCAAAGTGATTCTCGACGTTGATCCAGGCGTGGGTGACGCCCTCGCGGTTTGCTTGTCGCTGTTTGACCCAACTTTGGAAGTGGTGGCCGTCACCGCTACGGGCGGTAACGTCTCACCACGTCAGGCCTCCCATAACTTGCAAGCCATCGTCGAGCAACTCGACCCGCCCCGTTGGCCGAGAATCGGAGAGGCAGATGAGGATCAGCCCCTACTCGCCAACAATCACTGGCTGTGGGGAGAGGACGGGTTTTGCGGTGCCGACATCAAATGCGCTGAACTGCACAATCGACACGCCTCGACGAAGATTATCGCTGAAGAGATTCGCAAGGCACCCGGCGAGGTAACCCTCGTTGCGGGAGGCCCGCTGAGCAACATTGCTTCGGTGCTGCAAATGGAACCGAACCTCGCTCAGCAGATTGGCCATCTGATCATTGTCGGCGGAACGCTAGACGGCAGTGGTGACGTGACCCCCGCAGCAGAATTCAACATCTATTGCGCAGCAGAAGCGGCGAAACGTGTTATCAATACGCCCGCAACCAAGACCATGCTTCCGCTGGGAGTGACTTCGCAAGCAGCACTGACGTTTGGTGCGTTGAATCACCTTCCCAAAGAAGAAACCAATAAGGGGGCGCTGCTGCATAGAATTTTGCCGCCCGCGTTCCAGGCCTATCGTCAGAAACTTGGACTGGAAGAACTCATCGTCCCTGAAGCCGTGGCTGTCGCTGCCGTGGTCCATCCTGAACTGTTTACGACCGAGTCATTCCCTTGCGATGTCGAGACTTCCGGAGATCTCACCTTTGGGGCAACGGTCATTGATCGCAGACGCCGACCGGATGAACAAGCGAATATTGATGTCGCTGTCGATGTCGACAGTGCCGGGGTCGTTGATTACCTGTTGAGAGAGTTATCTCGCACCGAATAGCTCTACTCGGAGGGAGTCCGGCTTCCAAGCTAGGGTGCCTTCTCGACATTATCGGCGAAATCATCGAGGCGGCCGACCGTGGCCGTCTTCTTGAGAAGTTGTCCGTCACGCAACAGCGTTAGCTCAATACGACGGCCAATTTCGGTAAGCTTGACGAGACTGATCAGGTGTTGATCATCGTTGATCGGCTTCCCATTCATGCGAAGGATGACGTCCCCTGTGTGGACCCCTGCGAGGTCAGCAGGGGAATTTTCCGTGATCCGCTTCACACGAGCCCCCATCAGCCTTGGCAGCCCAACAAAACGGGCCGAGCGGTCGTCGAAGTAACCGTCCAGTGTGACGCCTAGGAAACCTCGCTCGACACGGCCGGTTTCGACCAGTTGTCGCATGATCCGGACGGCGATATTCGCAGGGATCGAGAAGCCGATTCCGTCATTGCCCCCGGAATTACTGGCAATGGCAGTGTTCAGTCCGATGACTTCTCCGCGCAAGTTCACCAGCGGTCCACCGCTGTTGCCAGGGTTAATGGCGGCGTCGGTCTGCATGAAGTTCTGATAATCGACCTCTCCGTCACCCAAATCGAGATTCGTGCGACCTTTCGCGCTGATAATTCCACGCGTGACACTTTGCCTTAGATTGAATGGGCTTCCAAACGCCATGACGATGTCGCCAATTTCCGCTTGGTCACTATCGCCGATCCTAGCTGGAATCAAGTCTTTCGCTTCGACCGCCAAGACAGCGACGTCAGTTTGCTTATCGCTCCAAATACGTGTGGGGCGGATTTCGCGACCATCGGTCAACTCAAGTCGGATATGCGATTCGTCGGAGTGCTTCACCACATGTCGATTAGTCAGCACGTAATCTTTCCCACGCAGCCGCACGAGCACTCCCGAGCCGGCTTCTTCGACATCGCGACGAAAACCGTAACGCGGAAGCGGCTTGGCATCGACGTGAACCACTGAGGGAGACACAAGTTGCACGACGCGCTTGTAAATACTCAGTTCGCGGTCGAGTGCCGAAACGTCACGTTGCAATTCTGCAAACTGACGATCCCGCTCGGTAGAAGCAAGACCGGAGGCGTTTCCATTTTGAGCAAGCGCTGGGCGAATAGAAACGGCGGCCAGTAGAATAAATGATAGGCCTCTGCCAAGCATCGACTGCATCGATGGGAAATTGAGAAGCTGAACCTTACATCCGAGATCATGCAGTGGCTTCATACTGGCTCGCACTCCTCTTGGGCCGTTTTGCCCGACGAATGCAAGGCCTATGGCATTGCATTTATCTCAGGTAGTTTCCAAATCGCTGAACGAAACGTCGATGTCCGCACCAGAATCGGTTACGCGACTCCAATCACCTGCGTATTGGCCGGTCGAACCCGAACTCTCAGCGGCTCTTTGGCAGTTAATGCAGCTCGTTGCATAAGGTAGAGCCTGCAGTCGAGCTAGCGGGATCTTTCCGCCGCAGACTTCACAAACGCCGTAAGTTCCCTTGCGAATCTGTTCCAAAGCATTTTCTATGTTTCCAAGCTCGCGGCTTTCGACTTCAGCTAACTTCGAGCTGATTTCGTCCTGCGAGGCATCCAAGGCAGCGTCAACAACATCGCTCCCGATTTGCTCCCTGAGGGATTGCAACATGCTCAAGTCACCGGCGAGCGCCTTACGCAGCGCGTCACGACGCTTAATGAGCAAATCACGAAGTTTCAGCAATGAGTCTTTGCGAGCCATGGTTCTGTTCTTTCTTTCGGTGGAAACGCCGAGACACTCCTTTCCAAACAACCCTGCAGACGCTTCGTGCGACAGTAGCTATGCGTTTGCCAAATGCCTATCTAGTCCTCTGTTCGTTTTTCACAACCGAGCGTAAACCCAGTTGCCGCCTGTACTTATCCCCTGACGAAACGTGCGTCTGTTCAGGAGTACCGTAACTATAGTACGCAAACCACTGGGAATAGGTCGGGAAGTTGGTGGTTTCCCGCTACGAGCTAAAACCCTCGAGAACGAATCGTCATAAATCATTAACCAGATTTCACTTACGGCTGATGTCTAAAACCGTGCTAGGGGATATTTCTCTCCCTCAATCGGTAGCTCACTTGGACAACAACCGCTGTGCTCGAGTTCACCTACTCCTCTAGTCGTCACGAAAACGACTGTTGATCGACGAGGGTAGCGAATGTAACGGTTCTGCCGCCTGGCTTCCTTTCCGAGCGAGTCGCGACCCCCTGGTTCGATCGGTTCTGCGACTTTCCGCGTCAGTTCATAAGTTAGGGCCTATTTCTGACCTACCATTGCATAACGTCACGGTAGATCTCCGCACTAAGCGTATACCTCTGCCGCGGTGCAAGGATCCCCATCTCAAGCAGACCAACGACCCCACCATGAGCATCACTGCCCAGGCACCATCCTCGAACCTTGAAGCGCGCGAAGGCGAGACGATCACGCTGCGCATCAGTCCCTCCCCAGATTCCTCGTTCGAGCGAAGCTTTCAGAATGAAAAGTTCACCGTCGGATCGAGCGCGCGATGTGACCTGCAATTAACCCAGCCAGGCGTGCAACCGTTGCACTGTGTCTTCGTCCGCAAGCCTGCCGCAGTACAAGTAACGAGTTGGGCGGCAGGTGTTGTACTCAACGACAATCCGTTTCAGACTGCGACATTCAACCCCGGCGATGTCATACGTGTCGGTGCGGTGCAGATCGCATGGGTTAACCAGAAGAACGAGTTCGACGAGGAGAATAACGACCCAACGGGATCTCTTGAGATAGCACCTGAGTTTTCTGGAGAGCCGGAAGAAGACAACGTTGATTGGGGAGTGACACCGACCTCAGAATCTGAAGCAGCGACTTATCAAGCCTCTACCCAAGCTGACCCACGGCAGGCAGAGCGTTCTGCATTCAGTGATTGGCTCGTCTACCAGACGACCGTAGGAAGAGAGACTAGCCGAAGCCGTTGCAAACAACTGATGAAAACCTGTCGCGACTCTCGCGAGGTCGCATCAGGGCTAGCTGACCAAATCGAACAGCTTGAGAAACGGCTCGCTGAAGCTTCCCAGGAACGGCTCACACTGCAGGCCGAGTCAGACCAGCTCGCGGCACAGAGCACGGAAGATTCGCAACGGCGGCTTGGGCAAGTCGAAGAACTCGAAAACCAACTCACTTCCCTTCGCGAAGAGCTGGAAAGTACACGGCAAGAGCTAGCTGTGCAGTCAAAACTGCAAGAAGACGCCCAAGCAGCGCAAGAGCAACTGCAATTAGAGCGGGACGAACTGGCTACAGCAGTCAACGATCAATCCTTGAGCGAGGAAGGGGTTTCTGAACTCCTAGCCGAGCGTGATCGGCAACTGGAAGAGGTGCGCACCGAACTCGCTAATGCACGCGACGCATTGGCAGGCGCCGAGGAACAACTCAACACTCAGACAGAGCGATTCGATCTCCTTGAGACGGAACTCAAAGAGCGCAACGAAGAGATCGCCAGACTGACCGATCAACTTGCCGCCGCTGAAAACAATCAGGAAGCTGGCGAGCTCGGCGAGCGCTGCGACCTGCTTCAGACCGCACTCGACGCGGCTGAGAAACGGATTAGCGACCTAAGCCAGCTTAATCTCGAGCGATCAGGGGAGTTAGAACAGCTTCGACTTGCTAGCGAGACCTGGACACAGGAAAAAGCGGAGTGGCAGCAGGAACAGTCGGCAAGCCAAGAGACACTTGCAGCACTCAGAGAACAAGTCGAGTCCGCACAGGGGAGAGACGAGGAAGAGATCTCTGACCTGAAGGCCGAGCGTGATCAACTTCGTGATGAACTAGAGACCGCGAAATCTGCTCTTGAGGAGTTTGGCGATTCCGAAAGTCAGCGAGGAGCCCAACTTGCCAATTGGGAAGAGCAACAAGGCGAATGGCAGGCGGAGAAGTCGAGACTGGAGAGTGAGCTCAGCGAAAAATCGAAAGCAGTTCTTGAGCTCAAGAACGATCTTGAGGCCAAAGAAAAGATCGACGGCTCAGCAAACGAGGAGCTTACTGAGGAGAGAGATCGGCTCGCCACAGAACTTGCAGCCGCCAATGAATCGCTACTGGAGCTGCGTGATGCCAGTGCAGCTCAACAGAAAGAGCTGGAGGCACTTGTCCAGCAAACTAACGATGCTTCGCAAGTCGAGAATACCGCAGTCAATGAAGAGCAACTCGCAGAGCTGACGGCCCGACTTGAGTCACTGGCTATTGAGCTTCAGGAAACTCGCACACGCTGTGATGAGGCGGAAGCGAGGGCCGAGCAGCTACAAATTCTCTTAGATCAAGCGACGGAACAGCTTCGAAACCTTGAAGCCGAGAGAGGTACTCCAGGTTCGTTAGCTTCCGACGAATCGCTAGAAACTAGAGCGTACTTCCCGAGACCATAGCGCCCTTTAGGAAATTCGAGTAGACTTGGTAACTTCACCTTAAGGAGGAGCCCGATGGTTTATTCGAAGGAACGTCGCGGGGAAGTGCTTGCTGCTTGTGATGCCGGCAAGGGGA